>DGIK01000081.1:44036-44317 GCA_002393195.1 Bacteroidales bacterium UBA3824
ATGTCGGGACCTGTAACGAGGTCGCAGGTCGGATAGTAATATTTGATTTCGGGATTGTTGGGATTGTTGATGCCGTCGAATAGCGACACGGGCCACAGCCACGATGAAAACCACGTATCCAAGGCGTCCTCGTCGCGGTGGAGTTGATCGATGGTGAGGTTTTCATAGCCGGGCAATTTGCGAGCCTCGTCCAATGCCTCCTCGGGCGTGAGGGCTACCACAAATTTTTCCTCCTCGCCTTCCTGTGTCGGCAGGAAATACGCGGGAATCCTGTGTCCCCA
>DGIK01000150.1:0-9191 GCA_002393195.1 Bacteroidales bacterium UBA3824
GCGGGGACGAATGACAATTCTTTGGACGTAAACAATTCGCACGTGCTGCACAAACGCCCCTTCCATTTGCTGAGACCGTATGGTATGGCGTTAATTTCCATTGCTTTGGCAACTTGATAGGCGTAAAATTCGCTGTATGGTTCCAATCCTGTATTAGCCGCGCCGACAGTTCCCGACTTGTACAACAAAATTTTGCCGTCGAGCCGCCGCCATGCCTTTGCCAACATGCCGTTTGTTGTAAATTCGGGCGAGGAGCGGAATCCAGTTTTCAAATATGAGCCGTATCCAGTAAAAGCAATTGCGCCCAAGACAGTTGAAAACCTGTTGTCGTAAAGGTTCAACTCGTCGAATGTACGGCTCTCGGTTTCAGGACAGAGCCAATAACAATCATTGAGCGACAGTTCATAGCTTACAGAAATTATTCCGCAGAGGTCGTTTTCTGCAAGCCCGAGCCGAGAAAGAAAATTTTTTACATAATATCTATTTGCTGGTATCGTTCTGTGTTTCAGCCATTTTACAAGCCGTTCTTCTGACAATTCACCATGAAACTCTATGGGCAGATGTTTTAAGTTTTCGTGGTTGATTGATTCCTTGATGATATTGCATATCGTGTCTGAATCTCCGTTTTGCAACGAAAATTGAAAGATTGTTTTGTCGAAATATTTAAAGTAAAACAGCATATACGCGTATAATTTTATGGGACAAAGTTGGTTAATTTTTTTCATAAAACCAAAAAAAATCGCTACGTAACTCCCCCACCGTATTTTGTCAGATAATTAATATTATGTTAAATAACTGAAGGTTTGAGCCGTTTGGACAGGTAAAATGATGGGAAAATGTGTTGAGTGATATGTATGGGATAATTCATTATATGTGGGATTTAATTCGGAATTTGCTGATTGTTTGATGTTAATATCGTGTTTTGGTTGATTTGTGCGGATGGTTGGTTGGCGGTTGTTTGGGAGGAAAAAATGTGTATAATAATATTATGTTAAATAGGGGTGGAAAATTGGATTATATGAGGATTTGGGATTTTTTTTTGGATTTAGTTTTTTCAGTGGTTTTTTGATGGGTTTGTGGGGTGTGATGGTTTTGTTTTTTTGTGGATTATGTTTGTGATTGAAGTGGGGGCTGCCCTACCCTATTTGTTGGGCAGGCTGGCAGCCTGCACTCCAATATAACGGCTGGCAGCCTGCATTCCAATAATTATTGTTCGAAGGGGTTGCCGGATTTGGCGAAGTCGGGGCGGTAGGTGTCGCTGCTGTTGAGCTGTTGAAACCAGCCTTTTACGAGGCCAAGGTCGGCGGCTGCGTCACAAACTTTGTCGTATTCTTCGGCGGTGAGTTTGCGGTTGAGGTCGGGCATTGTAAGTGCTTTATATTCAGGATAATACTGCGACATCAGGGATATATGGATGTTTGGCGAGATGTCGTAGGCTATGTTTTTCAAGGCGTTGATGGAGTTTTCGACGTTGTTGGGCAGCACTAAGTGTCTGATTATCAATCCGCTTTCGGCGATGCCTTCATCGTTGAGTACAAGTCGCGAGCCTTTTTGATAATACATTTCCTTTATGGCTGCAAGGGCTTTTTCGGGATAGTCGGGCGCGGATGAAAGGCGCACGGCGAGTTCGGGGTCTGAATATTTGTAGTCTGGCAGGTAAATGTCAACGTAGCCTTCAAGTTCACGCAATGTTTCGGGGTCGTCGTAAGCGTTTGTGTTATAGATGATTGTGGGATTATAACCGCGTTTGCGCAAGAGGTCGATGATTGTGCGCATCTGGAAAACCTGATGCGTGGGCGATACAAAGCCGACTGTGTTTATGCCGTCGCCGTTGCAGAGAAAACGCGCAATCCTCGTCGCCGCCTGTTGGCTGTTTGTGATTTCCTTTTTTGTAGGCTTTTGCTGGCTTATCTGGTAGTTCTGACAATATACGCAACGCAGGTTACAACTGCTGAAAAACACGTTTATTACGCCCTTGTCGCCTCCGAGGACGGGTTCTTCGCCCTTGTGGACGCATACGTCGGAGATGTGGACATGATGATCAATGCCGCAAAATCCAAGTTTGTCAGTCGTTCTGTCCGCCCCACATTTGCGCGGGCACATTGTGCAGTGATGAAGATTCATGAATTGAAAATTAAAAATTGAAAATTAAAAATTAAAAATTCTCCTCGGGGTTATAGCCGAAGTAATATTCAAAGTTAATGCCGGCGGGCAGGAAGTTGCGGGCGTCGCCTTTGTATTTGATGATTTCGCGGACGAGGGAGCTGCTGATGCTTGTGTATTCGGGCAGCGAGAGCAGGAACACGGTGTCAACTTTGGGTTTCAAAAGTCGGTTTGTCGTGGCTATGGAGCGTTCATACTCAAAGTCTGTCGATGCACGGAGGCCGCGCAAGATATGGAAGGCGTTGTTTTCAATACAGAAATCCGCCGTGAGGGTCTTGTAGGTCTTCACCTCTACCCTACTCTCCCCTTTCATCACGTCCTTGATGAGTTCGAGGCGGCGTTCCATTGGCATGAAGCCTTTTTTCTCCATGTTTACGCCGACGGCGATGATGATTTTGTCAAATATTTCTAACCCTCTCTTTATCAGTGATTCATGCCCCGCAGTGAAGGGGTCGAATGAACCGGGGAATACTGCTGTCCTTGTGTTAGCCATTTGTGTTTTTATTGGTGGTGTGTGATTTATGGGCGCAAATTTAGTGTTTTTTGGCGGAAGTTTTATACTTTTGCAATTATTTTTATCAAAGATTGTATTATGATTTTTTATTTCACTGGTACAGGCAACTCCAAGCATGTCGCCGAGCGCATCGGCGAGCTGATTGGCGACTCAAATATAAAGTTCATCGCCGACTATTATGATGACATAATTGGCGGCAAGGGCGTTTCGGTCGATGTTGATAGCAATGAGACGCTCGTTTTCGTGTGCCCCGTCCATTCGTGGGGATTAGCGAAAAGCATGAGGCGTTTCTTGAAGAAGGTCAAGATAAACTATTCAGGCTCAAAAGTTTACGGCATACTCGTATGTGGCGATAACTGTGGCAAGGCGCGAGAACAGTTGCAGGAGGAGTTATGGAAACACAACCGCCTCAAATGCAATTTCGTTTGCTCCGTTCAGATGCCGAACACGTATATTGTCATGAAGGGCTTCGGGACTGATTCTGAGGAACTCGCCGCTCAAAAACTCGCCGCCGCCGAGGTTCAGATGAAGGAAATCGCCGAGGCAATCATGGAGGGCAAGCCTTACGACCATTATGTCGTCGGGACGCATCCGTTCCTGAAAGGCAGGATTGTATATCCGCTTTTCATGGCTTTCACTATGAGCGACAAGAAGTTCTATGCGGACTTCAATTGTGTTTCGTGCGGAAAGTGCGTGGAGAGCTGCCCTGAAAAAAACATTCGTCTCGATTCCAAGAAACGCCCTGAATGGCTTGGGCATTGCGTGAAGTGCCTTTCATGCATCCACCGCTGCCCGAAGCATGCCATTCAATACGGCGACATCACACAAAAAATGGGCAGGTACTATTATAAATAGCAGCTGCCCAAGGTGTTGTCGTAGTAGGCTCTCCCCTACCCTGCCTTGCCGCTTTGGAAATATATGCGGAGGGTAATTACCGATGCGTTAGTGAACTGAGGCTTGTCTCTATTGAGCACTCTAATCATTACGTATCGTCCGTTGTTGAGCCTGAATTTAAAGAGTTTGTTCTTTTGCAAATCCACCACGCCTACGCCATCTTGGGGAGGCAGAGCACTGATTCGGTCGAATTTGTTCCAGTTGTTGTTTTCGCCGAGCATTGCGCTGTTGAATTTTGTCCAGTCGAGATTGGCGTCGGCAATGATACCGCACTCTGTAACGCGTTTGCCAGCCGGGTCGTATAGCAATGAAGGATATTTGCGCTGGAAATACCTCATCAAGTATGGTGCGTTTGGGGAAATGAGAGCTGTGCCAAATTGGAAGTCGCCATCCATCTCATTGACGTACACGAGGTCAAAATTATGGTTGGTGTATTCGATGTATTTGTATGCGGCGCGGTTTTCGATGTCGAGCAGACATTTGCCGTCGGGTGCCGATTCTACCTTGATGTCGAATGAATCGAGCTGCGGGTAAATGTACCTGTAGCGCAGTTTTCGGCTGATTGAAAACTCTGCCTCGTCGGTGTATGCCGTATATGTAACGTCGAAAATTGAATCCGCTTTGTTGGATGTGAGCTTGAAGTCTTTCCAA
The DNA here is from genome assembly GCA_002393195.1 of Bacteroidales bacterium UBA3824. Taxonomy (GTDB): domain Bacteria; phylum Bacteroidota; class Bacteroidia; order Bacteroidales; family UBA3824; genus UBA3824. The sequence continues at coordinate 4,223 of DGIK01000150.1, forward strand.
ATTCTGAAGCTCAGGTCGATGTCGGCGACGTGCGTGAATCTGTCGAATAGGATTATGGTATCGGACCACGAGCTCATCGGTATGGTTTTGGTGGTGAACTTGCGGAGCTCTTCGCCACTTTCGATGTGGACTTTCACGTCTGCGCTGTTGATGGACGAAAAATTGAGGATTTCGTTCTCCTTCTGCGAGATGGTGATGGATGGCGGTGGCAACTCCTCGTTTTTGAGGCAGCCATATACCAGCGTCGAGAGCAGGATTATTGCAAAAAGTGTCGTTTTTTTCATTGTGATAATGTTTTGATATTTTTCAGACTGCAATATTAACGAAAAAAATGCAAATTTCGTGTCAAAAAAAAGCACGATAATTGAAAAAATACCAAAAATCCTAAATCTTTTTGTTAATTTTGCAGTCGGCAATAAAATAATATATACATTGAAATGATTTACACAGCAATTTTCAACAGACACAAACTGCTGATGCAGTGCATCGAAAACTATCTCTCGTCCTGCGAAGACATCAAGAATGTACTCTCTGTCTCCGACAAGGACGTATTGATAGAAAAGATGAAAGACAGGATTATCAACGTGTTGATAATCAACTTTTTTGAGATTACGCATAATGACCTCGACATGATAATAACGCTCCGGATGAAATATCCCAAGAGCGCGATACTTGTCTTGGCAGAATCTCAACGCGAGGACATCGTAATCAAGACCATCAAGGCAGGAGCCAAAGGGTTTCTCACCATTGATTCGGAGGCGTCGCAGCTCGTGCAGGCTATCTATACGATACGCGGCGGACACGATTTTTACTCCGATTCGATAACGCACATCCTTTTGCAGCGTTATCTCAACAGTATGAACCCCGACGGACAGCCCTCGGCGGAGCAGGACGAGTTTAACGACGAATCGGCTGCCCTGAGTTCGCGTCAGATAGAGATATTGAAGCTTTGGGGCGACGGCTTGACCAATCAGGAGATTGCCGACCGGCTTTTCATCTCGGTGAGGACGGTGGAGACTCACAAAAACCACATCATGCAGAAGCTCAATTTGAAGTCAAGTGTCGATTTGATGAAGTTTGCAATCAGAAACAATATTATAAGTATTTGATAATTAAACTTTTAATTAGAATGAAAAAACTATTTTTTTCGTTGCTGACACTTGCAATGTATGCCATGCCGATCGTTGCCAATGCGCAGCAACAGGAAACCGTAACTGTAGTGGCTGTGGGCGACGTGATGCTTGGCAGCATATTGCCCAACCGTTCTTACCTGCCGCCCGCCGGCGAGGAAAACCACCTTTTTGACGAGGTGAAGCCTTATTTTGACGGCGATGTTGTATTTTGCAACGTGGAAGGCACTTTCACCGACAATACGCTCGGCGCCAAACGTTGCAACAATCCTTCGCAATGTTATACTTTTGGAATGCCCACTTCGTATGCCAAGGTTTACAGGGATGCGGGTTTCAATCTCGTGAGCGTCGCCAACAATCATAGCGGCGATTTCAGCGACTATGGCAAGAAAAACGCCCGCCGACTTTTCGACAGTCTCGGCATCAATTGGGCTGGTTTTGTTGATAAGCCGACCGCAGAGTTCACCATCAACGGTGTGAAATATGGTTTTTGCGCCTTTGCACCCAATAGTGGCACGGTCTCCATCAACGATATGGAGGGCGCGAAAAACATCGTTAAAAAACTTGCAGAGACCTGCGACATTGTTATCGTGTCTATCCACGGCGGTGCGGAAGGACGTTCCTATCAGCACGTGCCAAGGACTGTGGAGCATTGTTTTGGCGAGACACGCGGCAATGTCTATCTCTTTGCGCATACAATGATAGACAATGGTGCAGATATTGTGCTCGGTCATGGCCCACACGTAACACGCGCCGTTGAGATTTACAAAAACAGATTCATTGCATATTCGATGGGCAATTTTGCCACTTACAGCAATGTGAGCATCACTGGCGAGAGCGGCCTCGCGCCTATCTTCCGCGTCAAGATGGACAAGAGTGGCAATTTTGTTTCAGCCGAGACTGTTGCAACGTATCAGGTGAAAGGCAAAGGCCCACTCATCGACCCTCAGAAGCGCGTCATCAAGGTAATCCAAAATCTCACCAAAGCCGACTTCAAGGACAATCTGCCGAATATCAGCGACGAGGGAAAGATTACGAAGTAATTGAAGTGATTGAAATAATTGAATAAAAAAAAACACCGCCGATGATTTGGAAACATGGCGGTGTTTTTTTGTTGTAGTATTGTGTGCATTGTAGAGACGCGATTAATCGCGTCTCTACGGTGTATGCCTATTCTGGCAGCCAAACGCCGAATGTGATCATGAACATATTGTTGTGAGCTTTATTTTGGGTCGAACCAAACTCGTGGAATCCTATTTCAAAATCAAAACCTACGTATGCAGCGTCATAGAATGTGGCGCCAACGCCCATCTGGATGCCCATGTCGAAATTAGCGACACCCATATCCCCTTCTTTGTCTTTGAATACGTGAATTTTTTGACCCAAAATTTCATCTTTGCTCTTTCCTGCAAAACCGAATCCGAAGTAGGGTCCTACATGCGGGTCGATTTTGATGTCGCTGGTAACATCAAGGTTGTACTTCAAGACAATCGGCACTTCGATGTGGTGTGAGTGGATTTTGATGTCGAACTCATTGTCTGTCTTCCAGTTGCGTTGAACGTAGAATGCGCCAGGTTGGAGGCTGAGTACGTCGGCGAGTTCTATGTTATAGACGACGCCGAGATGAAGACCAACGTTTGATTTGTAATCGTCTTTCCAGTCGCCACGGAAACTTGCGAAGTCCATACCAATCCTTGCGCCGATTTGGGCGGTGGCTACTGTCGCGGTGGCAATCAGTACAGCCAGAATTGTTAGAATCTTTTTCATAATCAATGAAATTTAGTTGTATTAATTTAGTTTATCTATTGATGCTGCAAATTTAGTAATTTTTTTTAACATCAATATTAATTTTTGGATAAATAAACAATCGGATTTTGTGTAATTTTGCACCATGAATACATCGTCGCAACAGTATGACCGCATGATGACCGTCCCGGTCAACCGGCTGATACCGTCGCTCGCTGTGCCAACGGTGCTTAGCATGATGACGTCGGCTCTTTATAATACCGCCGACACATGGTTTGTCTCGCACCTTGGCGACGCGGCTACGGCTGCCATTGGTGTCAATTTTCCTTTGGTTGCGATAATCCAGGCTCTCGGTTTTTGGATTGGAATGGGTGCGGCGAGCAACATTTCGCGGTTTTTGGGCAGGAGGATGATTTTCAAGGCCAATATTGTGGCGATGTCGTCGGTGGTGCTATCGGTGGTGTTTGGCATATTGGCGATGATAGTTGGCATTGTGTTCAACAAGGAAGTGGTGAGTTTTATGGGTGCTACGGAGACCATACTCCCCTACGCTCAGGAGTATTCAAGGATTATATTTTGGGGTGCGCCGCTGTCGTGTGCGATGTTTGTGTTCAACAATTTGTTGAGGTCGCAGGGGCGGGCTTTTTTTGCGATGATTGGCATTGTGTCTGGCTCTGTAATCAACCTTTTTATGGATCCATTTTTCATCTTTACTCTCAATCTTGGAATCTCCGGCGCGGCACTCTCCACGCTGCTCAGTCAGGCGATAAGTCTTTCGGTGATGTTTGTAGCGTTGCGCAAGGATGGCAGTCTTATTCGGTTGAATATCAAATATATATCTAAAATTACAGGTGTTTATCTCCTGATATTGTCCACGGGGCTGCCTTCGCTATTGAGGCAGGGATGCAGCGCGTTGGCAACAGTATTGCTCAACCGTGCGGGCGCATGTTATGGCGACGCGGCGGTGGCGGCTATGTCGATTGTGGGCAAGATAAGTTTCTTGGCGGGGTCGGTTGTAGTGGGCTTTGGACAGGGATTCCAGCCTGTGGTCGGTTTTGCATACGGCGCGGGCAACTATACAAGGGTCAAGAAATCGTATTTCTTTTCTTTGGCTGTAATGACCTCGCTCTTTGTGGTAAACGGCATATTGTGCGGAATGTTTCCGGAGCAGATAATGAGGCTGTTCAACGTTGAGAGTCAGGACGTAATCGAGATTGGCGCGTTTACCCTTGCGTTGTTTAGTTTTTCGATGCCGTTTCAGACGCTTGTAATACTTGCCAACATGCTGCTTCAAGTGACGGGGCAGAAGTTGCTGGCTTCCATGACGTCGCTAATGCGCCAAGGGATTATTTATATACCTTATATAATAGTGATGCCGCATTTCTTTGGATTGCGTGCTGTGCAGACCGTGCAGCCGGTGTCCGACATCGTTTCAGGCATTTTCTGCGCATTGGTTACATGGCATTTTTTCAAACATAAATTGTCGCAAAAATAGTTTAGATGCGGATACCGATGAGCAGTTGGTCGTCGAGCTGAGGGGCTTTGATGTCGGTGAGTCCGGCGAGGAATGCGCCTATGCGCCAGTTGTCAACTGAGGATTCAATGATTTTTTTTTGAGCTGGAAGGTCAAAAAACGACATCTCGGTCAATATATTCTGTAATTGACGCGAGCCAAATTTAGTGATGCCGTCCTCGTATCCAAATTGGTCGGATATTCCGTCGGAGAATGCGTACACCATATCGCCATTTTGGATAGCAATCTTGTGGTCGTTGAAAGTCTCGTTTTTGCGCATTGGATTGTGCCCTATGCTCATCTTGTCGGGCTTGTACTCATACAGAGTGCCGTCTCGTACAACGATTAGCGGACGTTTGGCTCCGGCATAGTCGATGGTCATGGTATCGCGGTTGATGATGACGAGAGCCACGTCTATACCGTCGAGGAAATATTGCTCCTCGTCGAAAACGAAAGACCTTACGAAAGCCGCTTTGAGCGATTCGAGGATTTCGGCGGCTGATTTGTGCGCATTGCGCCACACGATGTCGTTGAGCATGGAGATGCCGTACATGCTCAGCAATGCGCCCGGCACGCCGTG
>DGIK01000150.1:9232-9764 GCA_002393195.1 Bacteroidales bacterium UBA3824
CGCCCGGCACGCCGTGTCCAGTACAGTCGGCAACTGCGAGATACGATTGTTTGCCTATCTTAGAACACCAATAGAAGTCGCCGGATACAATATTGAGCGGTTGCCAGTAGATGAAATTGTCGCCGACAGATTCGCGAAGTTTGTCCGACGAGACCATCACAGCCGTCTGAATGTCGCGCGCCATGCTAATGGATGTTATCAGCTGTTGGTTTGTAGAGCCGAGGTCGTCGCGTTGAGCCTTGATGATTTCGCTCTGGTGCTGGATTTCGTTGGTCTGGCTCAAGATTTCTTCGCGCTGCATATTGAGCTCTTCGTTGGCGAGCATGAGGTCGTTGTTGGAGCGTCTGAGCTGTTCGTTGAGGCGGTTGCGCAGACGGAGGTAGTATAGAGCAGTAAGTATGATTGCTAAGCCTATTGTGAGCAGCACGATGGAGCCAATCCTGATGATGGAGTTTATTTTGGTTTGCGCTTCAAAATCTTGTTCGCGGTGTTGCGCCTTAGATTGCAGGGCGTGGATGCGTTTTTCGTAGTT
>DGIK01000072.1 GCA_002393195.1 Bacteroidales bacterium UBA3824
AGATTTTTTTTGATGGCTAAAATGGAAGATTTCGGCGGTTATACACTATTATAGATTGAGCATTTTTCAGAAAAACGTGTTATTTACAGAAAAATCTCAATTTCAGCATCTGCCAGAGCGACCTTACCACCTGCCTCGTCTTGAAAATTTGTTTTTCGCGTGGCAATGCGCCGTTCATAATGGTTTTGCCGCCGAGGTGGGTTATTGTCGCAGTGGGGCAAACGCCGGTGCGGTAATTTTTGCGCTTGCAATAGTCTGCCAAAATCATTTCTTCGGCATAGAGAAACGTTACTGGCACAAAGGCAAAATCCTCTTTACTTAAATAATCACTTGAATATGCCACGCACGAGCCGTGAAGCACACAATCGGTGATGCCGTTGAGGTCTATATCCTGACGTTGATACGAATTGCTTACGGATGTATATGTGGCGAGGATTTTCTTCTCAAACAGATGCAACGTCAACATTATCAACCTTATACAATCCATCAACATCCATTTGATAATCCTGAACGTGGAAAACGGCTCGCGTTGCAATGGATTCTGATGGCGACCTTCGGGCGTGATGATGTCGGGTCCACAGACGTAGAGATGATTTTCAAGCATATACGACGCAATAATTTCGGCAAAATTGGGCTGTGTGATGATGACATCGTTGTTCATTACTACAACGCAATCAACATCAAAATTGTCCTTGACGTACTTGTAGCCGACATTGTTGCCCTTGGCGAAACCGAGATTTTGGTCGTTGATGATTATGACAACATTTTTATAATCAGAAAAACGCCGCCTCAACTCCTCGCCGCTGCCGTCATTAGAGCCATTGTCAACTACAACAATAGGGCTATCGGGCGCAACTTTCAGGAGGTTGTCAAGGCACGACAACGAAACATCCAATGTCTTATGATGCAATATTACAAAGGCAGTTGTCATATCAACGATTTTTTAAAACATAATCCCAACGTCCCGACCCAACAGTTTTCGTATCGCCATCGGGCAAAACGATGTCGGCGGTCATATTGGGCGGTATTTCGACAATGAACCGTTTTTTGGACGCGCCGTCGGGTTTAATCTCCACCGTAATGATGCCCCGAGGCGTAGGCTGTTTGATGTAAGCATAACCGAGGCGACCTGTCTGCGGCGCAATCCTCACACGTGCAAAACCGGGTTTCGTAGGCTCTATGCCCATCAGACGGCGGCTGATGATGTTCGCTGGTGCCGCGCCCCAAGCGTGGTTCCAGTCCTGATTTTTTTTGATTTTGTGGCTCCAACTCTCGGTGGTAATCGTGCTGCCGTCCCTCATCATCTCATACCAAGACCGCAACGTGGTGTCAGTCATCAATTTGAGGGCATAATCGGGATCATTAACCTCAAAAACAGCATCCAACAAAAACTGCGCACCGTATGGAGAACAAGCCATACCTTGTTTTTTGATGAAATTCAACGCCGCGCTCCGGCATGTGTCGGCGGTGATTCCCATTGCAAGAGTCAACATATTGCCGTGCAGCGACGCATGGTCGGCACCGATGCCATCGTTGTAAAGGCTGTCGGGACGCAGCAAAATCGTATTGAAAGCATTGCGAGCCTCCTGCGCGTATTTTCTGAAACACGAAGCATCGTAACTGTTGTCGAGGGCGGCGGCAATTTCCGCAAACGCCTCCAACCCTTTATAATAGAAGGCATTGACGGCTGTATTACATTCTTTTAATTGATAACCATTCAGTTCGGACGGAGGCCAATCCACAATGTCGCGGATAGACGAGGTATGGGTGTTGATGTGCGACAATAAGTATGTATCCGTGATGCCGCCGCCAGAGTGCAGGAGATGGTCGTTGGCATTGCGGAGATTCCACATAGTCCTCATTTTCAGGTCTTCATAATATTTTTGGAGAAAGGCAATGTCGCCCGTATAGAGATAATCGTTGTAAGCAATCAAAGCCGTCTGCAAAATCCATTCGGTGGGCCAAGTGGAATGATAAATAAGGCGTTCGAGCGAATTGCGGGCGATGGAATATTGGTCGCTGACGGCATAATACGAAAGCTGATTGATGTAAGTATCAGCCTCGTAAGTGATGCGCTCCCTGTCGCCGTCCACAAAAGTGCCGGCAAAGGACGTCGCCTTCATCGAATATTTGCATAGTTCCCAGATTTGATTGAGCAGAGTGTCGTCGCATCTAAAATCGGCGGCATCGTCGTCAAAAGGGTACGTAACCTCGTCCCTCGTAATGTTGCTATATACCAAACGTTGCTCGTAATTGTCGATCTGCGCATAGCGAAACGGCATCACCTCCCCGATGTACCCTGGCATCAGCACTGGGACGGCTCCGTTGTTGACGTTTGGGTCGGTATTGGACGCAATTGGCTCCACAATAAGTTGGTATTTGGAATAGCCCTTGTCGAGCGCGACCTTAAATTTGCGGTATCTAACATTGCCGAGCGGCTTTTGGTTAACCAATCCAAGGCTGTCCAAATCTTCGCCAAGATGCACCACCACAGTATCTTGCCCGGTAAGCGAATTGAGCCTCAGAAACATCTGCGAAAAGGCGTCTTTGCCAAAATCAATCATAGCCGTCGTGCCTTGCAAGGTGATGCTGAGTGGCTGTTTGGTATGTTTTTCAAGAGGCAACACCGATGTATAGTCGTCGAGGTCATGGGCGGTCACAAAACCCTTTGCGTCCGAAAAATCGCTCTTGCGCCCACGGTCGTCCACAATCATCACCTTCCAATAATAAAGTGTTGCCGGACTCAACGCACCACCGCCATACACCACCGCCACCGACGACGAATCTACTACCAAACCCGAATCCCAAACATCACCTTTATTATTGTCAATCAAATCTTTGGACGAGGCAACAAGGATGCGGTATTTTTGCTGATACGTATTATTTTTGGTACTGAAAATCTGCCACGAAAACCTCGGACGACGGCTGTGGATTTCCGCGACTTGAAGGCTCAGCGAATCGTTGGCGACATACTCCTCCAAGGTCATCTGCGTCCTGAATCCGCCCTTAAAAACCACGTCGGTCTCGCGTATCATATCGACAGCAAGATTATAGACATAAAAACTATTGCCGCAACTGACATTAGCCACGGAACACAACACTATCAATATTGACAACACACAAATTTTCACTTACTTACGGTTTATTTACACGAATCAATTATTGTGTGCAAAATTAAAATATTTTTTTTGAAACCAACGTGTTTTTTCGTTGGTTATGGAAAAAATATATATATTTACCGACAATTAAATGAGCGATAAACAAAAATTTTTATCTTTGCACCGAGAAAACCAAATCAAAAATGCAGACCAAAATTCTACACATAATCATCCCAATCATTGCCGCGCTGTCTATCCTCGCGGCATCTTGCGGCAGTCACAGCGACATCCCCGTCCCCGACCCGCAAATATCGGCGTATTGGTGGAAGACCTCGTGGAATCCCGACAGCACCGAAGTTGATTTCATCAACCAATTTAAAATCAAGAAGATATATTTACGATTTTTTGATGTAGCCCCCGACGGCAATTCCAATGTGCCCAAGCCAAAAGCCACCATACAATTTCAACAGCCAATCATTCAGGGCATTAAGATAATCCCAACAATCTTTATCACGGAGAGTTGTATGGCGTTGAACATCGACAAACTGCCCAAAATGTTGGCATACAGGGTGTTGCAAATGTGTGAAACCAACGACATAAAAGGCGTTGACGAAATACAGATAGATTGCGATTGGAAGCAATCATCACAAGAAAAATACTTCCAATTCTTAGACGACATCCGCAAAATCCTCAAAGACAAAAACATACGGCTGTCCGCCACAATCCGTTTTCATCAATTGAGGATGACGCCGCCTCCGGTGGATTACGGAGTGTTGATGGCTTACAATACCGGCAACATCAGCCACCCGCCAACCTGCAACCCAGTATTGTCGTTCAGACATGCCGAGCCTTACCTTAAATTGCTGAAAGACTACGACTTGCCGCTGTGTGCCGCGTATCCAAATTTTAGTTATCAATTGTTATATAATGACAACCAACTCCGCGCAATCCTCTACAACGAGGACATCGCCGACAACACAAAATACCGCCGCATCAGCGACTATGAATACGAATCCACGACATCGCGCCTCATCGTAAACACGCCCGAACCAGGCAGCAGCCTCACACAAATCAAGTACGGCGATAAGTTGTTGATTTACAAGGCGGAATACGACGAGATTTCAACCACTAAACAAACCATCGACCACCTGCGTCCCTCGATGAAGGCGCAGTCGATTATATACGACATCAATTCACGAAACATAAACAATTTGACAAAAGAACAATATGAAAAAATTCTTCATCATTAGCCTATTGCTGCTATTGCCGGCAATGGCTAAGCCGTGTTTCGACATCGGCTACGGCAACAAGTATTGGAGTTACTTTATGTTGAGGGAGTTTGGCAATGACTTCGAGCCCGACTTCCTGAAATTCTGGAACGACTACACGGGCGCAAAACTCGACGAGTATGACCTCCGACTGCTCACCGAAAATTCCGACATCAACCTCGACGACTACAAAATCTACGCCGCCGCCAAAAAAAAGAACGATAGCGAAATGCTTGAATACTTGCGGCTTAACAACCTTTACCGTCAGCGTCGCAACAACGATTACGACTTCTGTTCCAATCTTTATAAAGAAGCATACGGCGACGAGTACGACCCTGAATGGAACGATTGGTACTACCCCACCAAAGACGACCTCGACAAGGCAAAAGCCAACCTCAACGAAGTAATCGCCGCCGCCAAGAGTTACAAGGGCACCAAATATGCCGACCGTTATATCTTGTTGGCAATGAGGGCGTTGTTTCAGTCGGGACAGTTTGATGAGGTCATCAAATACTACTCTGAAAGCCTCTCGCGCATACCCGCAACGAGCGACTGCCTTCTTCTCATCGACGACCTCTACGCCGGCGCGCTCCTCCGCACTGGCAAGAAGGACGAGGCAATAGAAATCTACGCCAAAATCAACGACAATGTAAGCCTATCTTGGTGTGTTGCAGGCAAATACGAGTACAAGACATTGATGGACACCTACAACAAAAATCACAATTCCAAGGCGATTCCGTGGATTATGATACAATTCATCGACAATATCTACTACGAACTCGGACGAAAGGAGTTTTACGACAAGGACGATTCGCTCCACAACCTCGCAGTAAAGCGCGAAGCCGCCAATTTCGTAGCCGAAGCCAACCGAATCGCCGACAGCAAGGCTACCGACAATCCCGCACTTTGGAAGAGTGCCGCCGCCTACTGCAATTACCGTCTTGGCAACCATCAAGACGCTAAGAAACAGATAGATGCCGCAATGTCGATGGCTGGCAGCGCGAGCGTCAAGGAAAACGCACGCATGACCCGCCTGCTCATCTACGCCGCCGACCCTAACTACACTCCCGCCTACGCCAACTTTATGCTCACCGAACTCAAATGGTTGAAATCCAAGGTGAAAGCCGACGTAGAAAACTACATCGAAAACTACGAGACCATCCACAACGCCATCGCCGACAAGCAACTCAAAGCGGCTGTAGGTGGTCTCCACCTCGCCATCTGCAAATCCGACCCTTATATGTACGCCAACGACAACGGTTTAGGATGGTTTATGAGCATCGACAACCCCGGCGAACAGGACTATTCGTCGAGGTATTTTGCGTCGCTGTGCGAACTCACAGCCGCCGAAACAGAGGATTTTTACAACAAATTTGCCACCCGCGACGAACTCTCCAAATGGCTTTGGGGGCAGATAGTACACGATCAGGACTACTTCAACGACCTCATCGGCACCAAGTATCTCGCCGAGGGCAATTATCAAAAGGCAATCCCATTCTTGCAAAAAGTGCCGTACACATTCCTCGACAACCAAGCCATAGCCAAGTATATGATTTACAGGACATACGAGATACCCAAATGGACGAGGCTCCAACTCGAAGGCTGCGACATCAACACTTGGTTTTCTGAGGAAGACAGCGACCTTCCACCGCTCGGAAGCAACCCAAAATTGGATTTTTGCAATGATATGGTATCGTTGATGGCACAAGCATCCAAGCCGCAAAACGCCTACGACATCGCCACGCTCCTCTATCAGGCATCCAACAAGGGCGATTGTTGGTATCTTGCGCATTATTACCACTCCGAATACCTCGTAGCGCAGACCACGCCCGCCGAAATCGACTTTGTGAAGGAAACCCGCCGACACCTCGAAACCGCCGCCACTTCCACCGACCCGAAGTTGAAGGAGAATGCGCTCTTTGCCCTCGCCTACACCTCCGTCCCCGACTCCTACGAAACACGCGAGTATAATTACAACACCAACAAATACGGAACCACAGTTGACCGCAACCATCAGAATTTCAAAGACTTCCAACGTCTCTACGATTTTGAGAAAGGACGCACCCCGTCCCAATTAGTTACCGAATGTGATTCGTATGACTACTTCGTAAGAAACTACGCCAAATAATTTGGAGCGCGGACATCTTGTCCGCTAAAATATGGAATGCGGACGGCTCGTCCGCCAAACATATATAAATGCTTGAAAACGCGCAATTTCCAAATGAGAACCGTGCATTTTCAAGCATTTGTTTTTACCAGGCGACGTCCTTCAAATACCGTTTGAGCAAGAAGGTGCAGAAATACGGCAGAGTAAGGATATTATTCTCAAATCCAATGTTGGCGTTGCAAAGTTTGATACCGTGAGTAATATCCTGATAACGAGGATTATTGATTAGTTCACTTAAAGAACGACTGCGACCATTCTGCGACTTCACTTCCACAGGCACAAGCGATTTTTTTGTCCTCACAAAAAAATCCTCCTCCAATGTGGAATTATCTCTTTTGTAATAATACAATTCGTAACCGGACTTTGCAAGTGCCTCTCCAACAAAGTTTTCGTAAAGTGCACCCTTATAAACGCCGAGATTTTTGTTGGAACGCAAATCGTCCTGCGCCTCCTCGTCGAGACACGCCACCAAAAGTCCCGTGTCCTTTAAATAAATTTTGTATTTAGAAGCATCATAATTACCTTTAATCGGCAATTCAGGAAAATTGAGACAATAACAAATATTCACAATGCCAGCATCAGAAAGCCATTCGATACATCCAAAATAATCCTTGAATCTCGCACCCGAAGCAACCTTAGATATTTGAAATTTCTTGTATTCCTTCGCCAATTGCACAGGAATATGAGTGAAAACATTCAGCAACCGCGTTTGGTCCAAGCCGACAACATATTTTCTAAAATCTTCCTTATAATCAGCCACAATGGCGCGTTGAAGGTCGAGCGTACCTTCAAAAGTGCCACGTTCAATATAAGATTTCACAATAGCCGGCATACCGCCCAAAATGCAATAATCCACAAAAAGCGACTGAAAAACAGACATTTCTGTGGTGTTGAAAGGTTGCATAGCAACAATGTTTTCAAGGATTTCGTCGGCAATAGTTTCTGGATAGCCTTTCGCCCACAAAAACTCCTCAAAATCAAGCGATTGCATTTCATAGTCGATTTTGTAGCCTACGCTGTTACTTTCTATTTTTTGATAATTCAGTCCAAGCATCGACCCCGAACATATCACATCAAACCGTCCGTCCTGCTTGAAAAATTTGAGAGACGTCGCAATCTGCGGAAAATCCTGCAACTCGTCGAAAAAAATCAACGTCCTGCCCTTCTCAAACTTTTTTGTAGGGTCGATGCGCGAAATATTTCTTATAATAGAATCGACATCGTATCCATCGTCGCAAATAGTACGATATTTGATTTCAACGGCAAAATTGATTTCCACAATGTGGTCATAATTTTTCTGTGCAAAATGCCTCACCGACTCTGTTTTTCCAATCTGACGCGCACCTTTAATGACAAGCGGCATACGGTCGGGATTGTTTCGCCAACCTTCAAGGAACTTATCTATTTTACGCTTAACATACATACTCTGATTATCAATTAATTAACAAAAATATGAGCCTATTTTGGCAACAAAATTACAATTTTATGAGGATAAAAACAAGCAATTATCACAATTTTATGAGGATAAAATAAGACTATTCTTACAATTTTATGAGGATAAAATCACGGCAATCTTACAATTTTATGAGGATAACGCCCCCAAAATTTACAACAGCCACGCCGCGACGCCAACAATCAACGCCAAGATTACCTTAATACCCTTGACAATGAAAAAATCCTTCTTGCTCTCGGCGAAAAGGGGAATTGCACCGTGTCCGTCCTGAACGATGCAGTTAGCGAGCAATGCACCGAGGGGCATCACACCGTTACAATAAAGAATAATAAAAACGAAATGAGGTCCTGATTCAGGTATCAATCCTATCAAAATAGCCGCCAACATACAAAAAACATAGACGCTGCCGCCGCTGAATTGCTTGACCCAAGTCTCGATGTCGCAGACTTCGTTGATTACAAAAACCAAAATCAACGCAAACGTAGTCCACGAAAGAATCTTCCAAAAATGCTGGCCTATAACGTGATGCCAAATGTGGTCTTCGAGAAAATGCTCCGGCACACGCACCACCACATACAACGCCACAGCCGCCACGACGAGCGAAATCAACGTTACAAAACTAAAACCTTCTTCGCCGCCGTCCATTTCGCCGCCGTGATGATGATGTTCGCCAAGGAAACCGCAGAGTGTCAGCACTATAAAAATGATTATCGAAACTAAAAGTATAAGACGATGTACGGAGAGATGACGTAAATTTTCGATGACATTGCCGTGGAGACTGCTATGACGATGATGGTCGTGAGCATCGTGCAACACAAAATGCGCCTCCTGACCGCAAGGATTGGAACGCTTTGATACAAAGAAGTTTGCCAAATATCCAGCCGCCACAGAAAGCACCATCAAACCACCAAAAATCAACATCGCCTTGTCGGGCATCTTCGACATCATCAAAAATGCCTCATCGCCCGTTGTGGCAATCAAATTGGCGAGCAACGCGCCAAAACCTATCACATTATGTGTATAGAGCGACACCGCCGTATAACTGCCAATGCAGCCCGGCACCACACCAAGAAACGCCGCTATGAGTATCTGGAAACCCGAATTTCTCTGCATAAATCCGTGTACATGTCCCTTGGAGAACACGTTGAGGTATTCAAGCACCATTATCATAGACAATACAAAGAACGTGATGACCACAATCTGCCCCACCACGTCCGTCAAAAATTCTTGTAGCATCTCTCTACTTGTCGCGCTAAAAAAGATATTCTACTATTGCCAAAACCATTTTTTCTTCTTGGGCTGCGGCTCAGGTTCGGGCTCCGATTCGCCGCTGAGTTTGCGCCAAATGTTGCCCCAACCGGGGAAGCCGCCAAAATTTCTGTCGTCGATGAAAAGGTCGGCGTCTATCTTGCGCATAAAATACCTGCGGTCGTCGGGCAACGACTGCTTGGCCTCGTCGGGGCTGTCGCAATTGACTGCATGAATCTTTACGCCTGCGTCTTCGAGGTACTTGACAGCATTGTCCAAGAGTTCGCCCGTGCGGCAAGTCCACAAAATGATTTTGTGCATCTTGGAGAGTTTTTTTAGGGTCTCCAATGCAAATGGCTTTTGCTTACCAATCTCAGGGTAAGCGTCTTCAACGATGGTTCCGTCGAAATCTACTGCTATTTTTAACATCTTGTTATTTAAGGTGTATTGTTAATTCTTGTTAGGGTCGATGAGTTCGGAGCGCATAGTCTTGATACGCTTGCAAATCTCGCTGTAAGTCTGCGCGTCGATGCTGCCGCCAGCCACCTTGTCATAAACCTTCTTTACGTTGTTGAGATCCATTATGATATGCTTGATGTCGTAGTTGTAATAAAAAGCCGAACTCTCTATCATCACATCATAAAGATATTTGATAAGGCGGAGCAGACCTTCCTGTTGATTCATAATCTGTTCGCGAGTGGATTTGAGGTCGTTGGAAGCCACACAGAGATATTGGCTCTCCACCCATCCGCCGTAGATTACAAAAGGCAGAATGTTGTTTTTCTCATTGTCGTTGAGGTAGTTGCAAGCCTTCCAATACGATTCGGCGGCGATGTTGCTGAGCGAATCGGCAGAATTGACATTATTTTCCATACGCTCCACGTAACGGAAATTGAATCCTTCCGAAATGTCGAGTTTGTCGGCGAGTTTGAAGGCGCAATTGAAATAGCCCATCACCTCCTGCTGCCTTTTGTAAAGCGAACAGTACGCGATGTCGGCAGAATACACGCCAAGAGCCATAGCCTGCTTGGTCTCCTTGGTATATTTGTCCATATTCTCGAGCGGCACGAGGAGGTCGGTGTTGTACTGTACGTCCTCGGCTACAAGATACTTGAACAAATCTATCGGCAGCGGGATGCCGTATTTGGTATAGACAACGTTAGTAACGTCGGCAGACTCCTGCACATCATTGTCCGAAACCGGCTTTATACGAGTCTTCTTGCTATTGTCGGTACAGCCCGCAAGCCCCGCCAACAGCAATGCCACACACACAAATATTATTGTACGTTTCATTATCAATCTGATTAGAGTATTTTTCAGGTTGCAAATTTACATAAAAAAAACGAAATAGTTAATTGCCGACAACAAAATTTATACTAAATTTGCAAAAACCAAACATCACACATTAGATATGAAGAATCATTTGCTTACAATTCTTGCGCTGACCGCCTCATTCGCCGCCAGCGCACAGACAGCCCAGACCGTCAAAAGTCCCGACGGCAGGCTCGCCGTCAATCTTCTTTGCGAAAACTCTCACGCCACTTACTCAGTGAGTTACGATGGCAAGACAATCCTCGAAAAATCGCCATTGGGACTTGTAACAGACGTCGCCGACTTCTCGCAGGGACTATCCGCCACGGGATTCAAAGTGGACACACTGCAATTTTCCTACGCCTGCCAAACTCTCAAAAAGAGCCACGTGGATGTCAAGGCTACCCACGCCGTATGGAGCATCAGCCGCAACGGAGTGCCTGCATACGACCTTGTATTTATGGTAAAGGACAACGACATCGCCTTCCGCTACGAGATGCGCCGTCAGCCCGCCAAGGCAAAGGGCGACTCTACATTCTGCGCCATCGTCAAGGACGACCAGACACATTTCAATATGCCACAAGGCACCACGACCTTCCTTTCCGCACAGATGAAAGGCGGCACGGGATGGTCGAGGACTGCCCCAAGTTACGAAACGCCATACTTTGCCGACCGTCCCACGGGCGACAATGCAGACGGCGCGGGATTCATATTCCCCTGCCTTTTCAAGACGCCCAACGGTTGGGTGCTGATTTCTGAAACAGGCGTTACGTCGGCATATTGCGGTTCGCATTTGGACTGTACAGGCGGCAACAATTACAAGATAGCCAACCCGATGGACAGCGACTTCAATTACAACGGCTCGTCCGCGCCAGGCATACCGCTGCCGGGCTGCACACCGTGGCGCACCATCACCATCGGCACAGACCTCGCCCCGATAGCCGAGACCACAATCCCTTGGGACTTTGTAACGCAACTCTACGAGCCGTCCAAGGTCTATGACTACGGCGCAGGAACGTGGAGTTGGATTATTGGTTTTGACGAATCTGTCAATTACAAAGAGCAACGCGAATACATCGACTTCACCGCCAGGATGGGCTTCAAGTCGGTGCTTGTTGACAATTGGTGGGACACTCAGATCGGCCGCGATTCCATCGAAATACTCTCCAAATACGCTCTCAGCAAGGGCGTAAGCCTGATGCTTTGGTACAACAGCAACGGCTATTGGAACGACGCGCCGCAGACCCCGCGCAACATTATGAACAACATCATCGCCCGCCGCCGCGAGATGGCGTGGATGAAGTCGATTGGCATACGCGGCATCAAGGTAGATTTTATGGGTTCCGACAAGCAACAGACAATGCAACTCTATGAAGACATACTCGCCGACGCCAACGATTTTGGACTCGAAGTCATCTTTCACGGCGCGACCTTGCCACGCGGTTGGGAAAGGATGTACCCAAATTTCATCGGCAACGAGGCTGTACTTGCGAGCGAAAATCTCCATTTTGGCGACGACTTCTGCCGTCAGGAAAGTTACAATGCAACACTTCATCCTCTGATACGCAACTCCGTGGCTTCCATGGATTATGGTGGTGTTACCTTCAACGATTACTTCAATACCACCAACGACACAACAATGTGGGGCGGACACCGCGTAACCTCCGACGTATTCCAAATGGCAGTTGCCGTACTCTTCCAATGTCCGCTCAATCACCTCGCGCTCTATCCGCGCATCACCAAAGACAACGAGCCGTGGAAATTGGAATTTGTTAAAAACGTGCCGACCCTTTGGGACGACGTAAAACTCATCGACGCCTACCCGGGCAAATACCTCATCCTCGCCCGTCGTCACGTCCACACTTGGTACATAGTTGCCATCAACGCCCAAAAAGAGCCTCTACGCCGCACCCTCTCGCTCCCGATGCTCAAATGCGGCATCACAATGTACAGCGACGACGCCAACCTCAAAGGCTCAATGAAAGAATTGAAGGTCTCCAAAAAAGGAACATACGAAATCAACGTGCCAAAAGACGGCGCAGTGATATTCGTGGGAAAGGAATAATTTTGGGTATATAGGTCATTTTGCAGGCTGAAAACGCTGTAATATATTAAAGTATAATAAGTTACAAACTTCAAGGTTCTTCAGCCTAAAACAGTTGAGAAAAAGTCTTCAATGGGTCATTTTGCAGGCTGAAATTGCTGCAATTAGTTAATTATTAGTATCTTTGTGCCATTCAAGATACTAAAATTTAAACTGAAATGTACAAAAAAAATGTCCTTATTGCGATTCGTCCGTAATCAAAAAAAATGGTGTCAGATATGGTGTGCAATTGTACAAGTGTAATAATTGCGGACGACAGTTTCGCGGCGGCGAGAGAGCAGCGCTAGATGATATTTGGGAACTCTACATGGATAAAAAACAAAGCATTGCCGACATCGCTGAGTCCTATAATGTCAGTGTCTCCACCATTAAGCGAAAACTTCGTAAAATCGAGATGCCATGGGAGCAACCAAATATTGCTGGCAGTGGCTATGTCCACTTTGACGTAACCTATTGGGGGCACAACTGGGGGGTCATCCTCGCCGTCGACCATGATAGCGGCAAGGCTATTTATCTTGATTTTATCAGCCATGAAAAAGCCGAAGATTATCTTCGGGCATTACAAAGCATCAAAAGCAGGGGGTTCGTGATAAAGGGTGTCATAATTGACGGTTTCAGGGCTCTGTTCGACATCTTTTCTGACTACAAGATACAGATGTGCCATTTTCACATGAAGCGGATTGTAACAAGGTATCTGACCGGCAATCCGAGGCTGCAAGCCTCCAAAGAACTGGCGGCTATTGTTGAACGTTTGACTAAGTTGGACAAGGTGGCGTTCACACAAGAATATGCAGATTGGAATGCGAGGTGGCACACTGTACTCTGCGAGAGGACAGTCTCTATGGATACTGGCAAGTGGTGCTACACGCACAAAAAGCTGCGTACGGCGGTCAACAGTTTGAACTACTATATGGAGTATTTGTTCACGTATTTGTCGCCTGAATGTGTTGGAATGCCAAACACGAATAACATGATTGAAGGATTATTCTCCGCACTGAAAAAACGTCTGAACGTGCACGCAGGCATGAAAGAAGATAGCCGCAAAAGGTTTATCAAAGGGTTTTTCAAGGCATTGAATAATGGAAAATAAACAAAGGGACGGTGCGTTCTAAATGGCATCGTCCCGATTATTTTCCACTATTGAAGACTTATTCCTTACGTGGTTGCTCCCCAGCAGTGCCACGATATGCTTCAGTCTACAAAAGACAAAGTTATGCTTTATGTTTGGAAACTCCAAACGACAAGATTATTTTCAGCCTGCAAAATGACCCATTGAAGCATAGTACTTTTTTTCAGCCTGCAAAATGACCCATAAACCTTAATTGAGATATGACAACTTCCTGCATGCAGATAATGTCAGGTGTTTCGTTCTTTAAAAATACTGCAAGATTTGTTTTCCTGTTGTTCCAATTATTGATTCCATCACTTTTGTTTTCGCAGCGAATATTAAGAGAAACCATCTTTATTTGTTTCGTCTCAATATTACAGCAACAGCACAAAGCAATGATGAACAACAATAGAACTTTTTTCATGCTTCCATTCCCTTAATCATCCTTCTGTATGCTTCTTTTAATCCAACCTTTGGCGACCAGCCTAACGTGTACAAAAGTCTTGTGTCAAGATTAAGATTAAGATTAAGATTGGGCGCATATTCCTGCGGTACCCCTTTAATATCGAAAACAAGTTTTATTTTGTCTTTTGCAATTTCTGAAACAATCATTTTTGCCGTTTCGCGAATACTGTAAAAAGTATCTTCGTTGGCAGCTGTATAAGACTGACCGTCAGTTCCTTTAAGCAATACCGTCAATATTGCAGAAATCGCGTCTGAGGTGTAAATCACTGGGCGTTTTGTTGCGCCAGTAGTTTTCAAAACAATGTCGTGTCCTTCTATCACTGCTCGTGCAAATTGTGCCGCAACGCGTGTGTCATTGTAGTCTATTCCCGCCCCCAATGTTTGAGTAAGACGTGTAATTTTCACAGGTAACGAAAACTCTTTGGCGAAACTATGGCACAAGCATTCGCAAAGACGTTTACTTTCTGAATAACTGCTGCGCGAACTCAAAATGTCAATATAGCCGTAATCAGATTCCTTAACTTTGCCTTTTCCGTCTGTGATTCCAAACACTTCCATACTTGACAAGTAAACCATCGATTTTACGGCTTTTGATTGAGCAAAACGCAAAACATTTAATGTGCCGTTTATCGCGGTGTCAATGGTCTCAACGGGTTTATTCACAAAATCCAATGACGAAGTTACGCTTGCTCCGTGGATTATGTAGTCGATGTGTTGCGGAATTTCGGGTAGTTTCAGAACATCTCCAGTAATGAAAGTTATGTTTTTAATACTTTGGTCGAAAACTTTTTTGGCTTTATCTATATTGCGAATAAGCCCGAATAGTTTCATCGAATAGTTTTCGGTGCGGTTCAGATAATCCAAAAACAATAGAATCTGACTTCCAAGAAGTCCTGTCGCTCCTGTTACAAAGACGGATGAATTTTTCAGCAACGAAAAGTTAAAGGATTTTTTGATTGAAAAAAAATCCTCTTCGAGAATTTCAAATTTGGTCATAATCCGAATATTTGTTTGTTTTCCCTGACTTCGTACAACGCTCTCGATGTATAATAATCCGTCGGTGTAGTGATTTTGATATTGTCGTAATCGCCTGATACAGTGTGCAAAGAATGCCCGTAATGTTTCATCATTGACGCAGAATCAATCATGTTTGTAATGCCTTCCTCCATTGCTTTGCGATGATATTCCAAAAGTTCATCAAGATAAAAGCATTGTGGCGCTTTCGCATGGTAACATTTGCTGCGGTCGGTGATAGTCTTGATTTCGCCACCATCCAAAGTTACAATGGTTTCAATTGCAGGAACAACCGTAACAGCCGAGCCAAATTGCTTGACACTATCGATACAATCGTTTATCAGTTTGTCGCTAACAAATGGTCTTACTCCATCGTGAACCAATATTATGGAATTTTTTTCAACGTGTTTTTCCAACTCACAAAGACCGTTGAAAATGGAAAGTTGTCCTGTTTCGCCACCAGGGACAATCCATTTGACCTTGTCGATGTCGTATTTTTTGAGAAGTTTTTTCAAGAAGTCAATCCAATTGTCCTTGCAGACTACAACAATGCTATCAATCAATGGATTGTTTTGAAAATTCTCCAACGTGTGTATTATGATCTCCTTGCCGTAAAGTTGGAGAAACTGCTTTGGTTTGGCAACAGAGTTCATACGGTTGCCAACACCGCCGGCAAATATGAGTGCTGAAGTTGACATTTTTATATCATTAAGAATCCATAAAGCGTTTATATTCACTTAATATAAACGCATTCATTGATTCGATGTACTCTTTGTTTTTTTGTTTTGCGTTGTATATTACATCTGTATTTGACCATACGTTAGTTATATAGTCAACCCATTCATTGGGTTCTTTAGATGCGAATAAAGGTAAATTTTCCCCTCTGAATAAACCTTCTGTACTATGTGGATGGACTATTGTAACTTTGTCGTAGGACAACGATTCAATTGTTTTTATTTTTAATCCCGTTCCTTGATATATCGGGTTAATTGCAATATCACCTTGTTGAAAAAATGAAGGTACATCATCTATATAGCCACATAATTTTATTGAACTTGGGAAATTGTTGTTTTGTAGCCCCTTACAAATTCCCCCTGCAATCAAAAGATTTGCATCAGGATATTTTTGCATAATTTTTGGAAAAATCTTTTCCAAAAACCAGTTTAACCCATTTATATTGAATGTTTCATTGGCAGAGAGAAACAAAATATTGTGATTCCCTGCAATGGGCTGAGCCTGATATGTTATCGTGGTATATATTGTGTATATGTTACTCTTGGGTGCAAGTCGATGGAAAAAGATAGCATCGTCATCTTGTAACGCAAAAATATGTTGTGCACGTTGCAAAACTTTTGCTTCCTCGTTTGGGGTCAATGCCCTTATGTTTTTGGTAGCATTAGTTACAATATCCCTATATGTGAAACTATCATGCGTATGTATAGCTTTTTTGGGGATGTCTGTTTCTGTTAATAGTTTTGACAAATCAAAATAATTTACGATACATGCATCAAAATGATATTTGTCGTTTAATTGTCGTACATATTTTGACAAATGAAATGGATAATAATCATTAGCTTTCCAATACACACCTCCTCGAACATATTTTTTTACAAAATAGTTCCAAGTTTTTTCCAACATACTTTTTCTTATGCAATGGAATGTGTCACCCCAATATTGTTTTGTTAACTCAAACCCTTTTTCATATTGCTCAACATTGCTTTTGGGATGAGGTTCATCAATATATAGGAAATGCACTTCGTTTCCAAGACTTTTCAGTGCTTCTGCTTGCGCCAATATTGCACGACTATTACCCTTGTCTACAGGATGAGTATATACTCGAGATACTATTAAAATTCTCATAGTTACTTAAAGCGCTCCTCTAACGCGTCTTTAATTAATCGTTTGAAAATAAATGAATTTAATTTATATTGTTTCCTTCGTTTATACCAATAAAGTATCCTAAACAAGGATTTGTTTGCAAGATCTTGTTTTATTGGACCTCGCATCATATAATCAAAATGGGTTTCAAACATCTCATTTATTAGCGTCCAATATTTACAATCAATATCATTATTCGGTTTTTCTGCTAAAAATTTTTTATACCATTCTTTTGATAATATTACTGCTTGCAATTTTATTTCTGTGTTGCCTGTATTGGATATAGTATATCTGTTTATTCGATATTGAAATGTTGGAACCTGAGTATTAGCAATACCTTTGTTTTTGGCAGCTATAAGTGCTGTTATATCATCAGATGTCCATGCTAAAGGTAATTTGAAGAAACCTCCATTATTGCGTAGTTGTTTTGTGTCAAATAAGAAATCACCAATAAATTGTCTTCTTCCATTCCATCGATTCCACAATAATGAATATGCCGATTCCCATTCTGGGCGTGGGGTCTGCAAGTCTACTAATTCATTTTTTTCATCTATTATTTCTGTCCATGCGTGATATACACCCAAGCCAGGATATTTTTCAATAAGATTTGCATATTCTTCCAGACAATTAGGCAATAGTTTATCATCGTCACCCATGCAAATTATATAATCTCCTGATGTGTATTCAAGACATTTATTCCAATTGTCTACGACGTCTATTGCACCGAAATTTTTTTTGTTTCTGTAGTAATGTATCCTTTCGTCATTAAAAGATTTTACAACAGATATTAAATCTTCTGGAGATGCATCATCTACAATTATTAGCTCAAAGTTAGAGTATGTTTGTTTCAAACAACTTGCAATTGCTTCTTGCAGATATGCTTGTTTGTATGCAGGTATTGTGATAGAAAACTTATTGTTCATATCTTTCTGTATTGTAAAGCTAATGGTGATTTGTTTATATGCAAATCACAGATATACAGCAGAAATGGCCATATAATAATCTTTGTAAGTTCAAAAGGAAAAATCATTACAGAAATAATTGCTGCAAATAAAACGAACAAGCGAATATATAGAGGTATCTCTTTTTTATATTTTATAAACAGAAGATATAGTAAGTGATATGTTAATGCAACATATATAAAACCATGTCGCCACATAGCACCTATAAATCCTACATCAGAAATATAAAAATGTCGATTATTTGCAAGCATAGTTTCGTAATTATCGCATGGCCCATATCCAAACAAAAAAGTCAATGGTGTTTTTATTGTTTCATTCCAAAAGAAAGACGCTGCTAATACTCGAATATTATCCTCGGTTGCTTCATCTTTCGTCTTATCTACTAAATAACTAAATAAGGAATCTGCATAAGTATATATTACAACACATAATAATAAACTTAATATTATTCCTGCAAATTTTATTGTTCTATTAGCAAACAAGCCAAATATAGATACGAAGAGAAAAGAAAAAATGTATTGACGTGTTAAAGACAAATAAACAGAGATGGATAGTAAAATAAAAAGAACCAATAGTTTTATGTTGATTTTTTCCTTTAAATATACCAATAATAACATTAAAATTGGGATTGAATAGTAAATCGTTATTCTAAACCTGTACAATCCATTTCGTATACTTATATTGCTTCTTCCCAATCCTTGAGATAATTTTTCTTCAGAAGAAACACCGAATAATACATTAGGATATGTGAATTGTTGGATTATTTGTGCAAACGCTATAAATATACTGATACATAATAATGCCTTTAAGATGGTACTTTCTCTTACATTATGTATATGCAACAAATAGTATATGAACCATATCGACGATATTCTAAATATATGCACTATCCCCATTCCAAAAGATTCATAAATCAAATCTCTATTGACAATTGAAAAAAAGGGTATTACCCAAAGTAACAATACATGGTAGGAGAAATTACCAATTTTAAGGAAACTAGTATTTTTTAACGTTAGAAATACAATTAAAAGAAAAATTATGTAAGTTACTTTGCTAAAAAAATTTGTCCAATATATAAAACTAAAGCCTTCAAGAGACAACGCAATCAATAGTATAATTATAACCATATATGTGGTTTGTGTTTCCCTGATATTGTCTCCGAAGTATTTCTTAACAAATGCCATCTTTGATAGGTGTTTACTAATGGTTTCGATGGATCAAAGAATATATTTTTTTTCTAATATATATTTTTTCTCCCATAGACAATCCCAAACTGTATGTAATAAAAGTAACTGAAAAACATGAAATTAAGATCATTAACAAATGTTTCCATAATCCATCATTCAAAATATAATAAAAAACGAAAGGCAATATCAACGATGATACAGAAACATACAAAACAGGAACAATCACCTGCTTATAATAAAATGTTGGCTCAAATTTCCTAACTAGTCTATTGAGTACACCAAGCCTTACTGGTATAAGAATTAAATATATTGTTAAAAAAATATAATATGGAACTTCAGGAGAAAATCCAAGATAAAACATTAAATATGATATAGGAAGTACTAATAAACTGATCATACTAACTTTCAAATAATATTTTTTTACGTTTCCTGTTGCCCAAACGGCTCTTGCTGTTGTATTTCCAAGAAAATCTATCATTTGATCTACCAATACTAATCTGAGAAATAACGGCGCGTATGATGGATAGTTTTTTAACCAAAGTTCTAAAATGAATTCAGCTTCAAACATAAATGGAAGAGTAAAAAAATAGATCATAAAGAAAGATAATTTCGCACCTTTACATATTAATTTGAACATATAGTCCAAGTCCCCTGATGCATAAGATTTTGTTATTTGAGGATTGATTGCGGTTGTGAAACTATTAACAAACTGCATGACGGCAGCATTTACTTGGTTTGCTATGCCACGTGCAGCATTTGCTGTGACGCCGAAAAAAATATTTGTTAATACATTTACTCCTTGCGTGTTTATGAGGTATGCACTTGTTCCCATAATATTCCAGCCTGCGAAGCCAAACATTTCTTTGGCTATTGATATATCAAAGCACCGACTAATTTTACATTCAGAAAAATGCCTTTTACAATATAAAATGTTAATCCCCAGTATAATAATGCTAACAAAAACTAAAAGAATTGAATAGGTTTTCAACTTGTCGTAATCAGCAATATACAACAAATATACAATTGCCAATTTCATCACAACTTCCACAATGCCTATATATGCAAATGCAGACATTTTTTCATATGCAATAATAGTAGCTTTATACGGAACTGATATAATGCTTAATATAAAAATCAATGTTGAACAATGGAATGTCCAAATAGCAGACTCCATTCTGTCAATTGGTATGTTTAGTCTTTCTGAAAAGAAATAGAATCCAAGGGTTTCAAGGATGAGTGCTAATGCGATAGATAATATCAATTGAATGAAAATACTTGTAGAAAAAATTGCAGCAAGACGCCATGTTTCTCCTTTTCCAATAGTAAAAGTTATAAATCTGCTTATAGCTGTAGAAAGCGATGTTGAAAAAAAAGAAAACATTGCTACCATACCGCCTACAACATTATAAATTCCGTAATCATCAATTCCAAGGACACCTAAAATTACTCTGCTTGTAAACAGAGAAACACCCATAGAAAATAAAACTCTTACGTACAATAAAATTGTATTTTTTGCTATTCTATCGCTTTTGTTCTCCTGTTCTTTTAACATTATTTGTCAAGCGAAATTATTGTCTCAATCTGTTTGGGCGCTACAATACCTTGATTTTCTGGATCAAAAAAGAAATCTCGCCAACGACTTCTTTGTTCACCGTACACATCTATGCCAGATAGCAAATTATTCAGTTCTTTTTTTAATTGTTCCATATTTTTGCAAATCTTTCCTGGCATATTCCTCTGACAATATTCAAAAACGAACCCTCTATCGTGGCTCATATATTGTTGTAAATCATACGCATAAAAAATCTGAGGTCGATTTAAAATGAGGTGATCTATATAACAAGATGAATAATCTGTAATAAAAATATCCGCTGCTTCCAATAATTCTTGAACAGATGGATTCTCGTTTGTAATATCAAAAATATTGGAATATTTATCTGGCTGTAGTTGTTCCTCAGCACTATGATAGTAATGTTTTTTTATTAAAAATACAACATTATTGTCACAACAAATTTTATTAATTGAGGGAAGGTTCAATATTGTTTCCATATTCATTGGTTCTTGTCCTTCTTTTCTGTGCGTTGGCATATACAGAATAATTTTTTTCCCTTTGTATATATTACGATAATTATTAATATGATTTGAAAAAAAATAATCATTTCTTGCATAACCGAAATTCAGAATTTGTTCTGGAGGCAATCTGAAAGTATGTTGAAATTCTTTTTTATAATATTTGCTTGTGCAACCAACATAATAATTTTTTTTAGGATAATGATATATTTGTTTTTTGAATTGCTGTAATTTCGTCAATTTTAACAATTCACTGAACTCATCATCATACATTATCTTTTTTAAAGGAACTCCATGCCACAATTGTATTTGCCTCATTCTACCAGTAAATGGGACTAAATTTTTTCCTATATCCTCTCTTGATGTTACTGTTACAACGTTTTTTGCACGTAAAGCATACCAGTATGCTTTCAATGATCTGGAAAAACAAACAGGCATATTTTGCGCTTTCAATTTATCATATATATGCCTATCAGCTGTCATCCATATTGCTTTTATGTCTTTCTGTTTTGCAACTACATATTCATATAGATGTCTTGAATTATCGTCATATCTTTTTCCCCACCAAGCCCCAAATAACATAATTTTTTTATTACGAGGGAATAGCATAGAAAAATATAAAATAATTAATTTAATCATAAGAATTAATTACTCGTTTTGAACTGATTTTATACTCATACGAATGTTCTCCTTCCTTCCTGAAATCCTGATGATAACGTTCCAAGACATTTTTGAAAATCTCATCATATTGAGGAATAAACAAATCGTCTTTGTTTTCCAAATGTTTGATGATTTCGATTGCCATTGGTGAAGATATAGATAAATCTGTTTTACCACCTGAAAAACTCGTGCCTTTCAATGAACCTGGAGATACATTCAGTATTTGATTCTTACTTCCTGTTTTTAGCAATTCAACATTAACACTTTCTATGAAAATTTTCAACGCCGCTTTCGTCGCCGCATACACGCTGAAAAATGGACTTGACATAAATCCTGCAATGCTGACCATTATGCCGCAATAAAAGTTTTCGTCATGTTCCAATTTCTTGTAAAAACGCTTGATTATTCGCATTATAGAAATTGTATTGACGTTAAAACTATTTACAATGTGTTTTTCGTCAATATCTTTGAACAAAGCAAGCTTTCCAAATCCTGCTGTTATCATTAGAGTATCAACGTCTTGAAAATTATCAAAGATACTGTAATCACTTTGTGTTAAGTCAAATTGATAACTCTTGAACTTTGGATTACGAAACTCTTCCGATAGTACTGCTTTGTCAATAATATTGACGGTTTGAATATCGGTTCTTTTGGCCAATTCAGTTGCGATGCTTAATCCGATACCATTTGCACCGCCCACGATCAATGCGTTTTTCATATACTCATAAAATTTTTTCTGTCGGTAAACCTTTGCATAATGTCAGCCATTGTAACAGATTCTTTTTTAGAGAGTTTGCTTGTTATAAACCTATTGTTTATTATGCAACTTATAAACTCTTGTATCTCATATCTCAAACCTGCATCGTCCCATTGATAGAAAAACTTTTTGTTTTTATTTTGGTCTTCGTAGCGAAGTTCAAAATAATCAGTTTTCCACCACGGAGCGGGAACGTATGCGTATCCTTTTGTGCCTGAAATTACAAGATTACCTTCCGTTTTAACACCCAACCCAACTTTGAAAGAGCAAACGGCGTTTTTGAAACGTAAAACACCTTTTGTGTACATATCCACGCCGTCTTTCATTTGCGAATAAAAATTAATGTTTTCATAATCTGTCCCACAAAGCCTTAAAATTGGTAACAACGGATAACTGCCAAGTTCATAAAACGAACCGCCAGCTTGTGCGGAATCGAACTCTCTGAGAGACATATTATCATCCCAAAGTTTTGATAAAGATGCCTCCACGTCAACAACCTGTCCTATAACACCTGATTTTATCATTACCATCAAATGATTAAAAGCCGGACAATAGGCTGTTTTGTTAGCCTCCATCAACACACATTTTTGTTTTTCTGCGAGACTGAAAATTTCTTTTGCCCTGTCAACTTTCAGAACCATTGGAGTTTCTACCAAAACATGTTTTTTTCGATTTAATGCTTCTTTTATATATTCGTAGTGCGTTAAATGTGGCGTTGCAATATACACTGCATCCACATTCCCAAATAGTTCTTCAATGTTTTTGCACGGTTTTATGTCCTGATGTTTTTCTGCTAATTGCAGAGTTTTATCATAGTCAATATCGTAGGCTACTGATATTTTGATGCCATTAACAATACTTGCCTCGTTTGGAAATCTATTTGCGACACGTCCGCAACCAATTATACCAACATTAACATCTTGGGTTGTTTCTGCTCGTAGCATTGTTGAACTAATGCCCTCTGTGCGTGGTAGATAAACGACTTTACAAAATTCATTGAGATAATCAAACTTTCCTATCCAATCGCTGCCAATGGCAAAAATATCGACGTTGTATTTTTGTATATCGTCGATTTTTTGACCTACATAATCTTCAATGATTACCTTGTCGGCATATCCTGTTGCTTTTACGGCTTCAATGCGTTCAAGAACATTGTTTCTGACGTTGAGTTTTCCTCTACCTTTGTCAAAAGTATCGCTTGTAACGCCTACAATCAAATAATCGCCAAGTTCTTTTGCACGGCGCAAAAGATTAATGTGACCTTGGTGTAGAAGGTCGTATGTGCCGTATGTGATGACGGTGGTCATTGTATATGGATAATGAAAATTATTTAATCCCAAATTTTGTATGTCGCGTTATGGTGATTTCTCATGTTAGAAGGTGGTAGGTTCATATAATTACCATAATGTTCTCTCAGAAATTTTGTTGGATTATTAATCGAAGACAATTCGATTCCTTCAAATTCTATGTTTGAAACTGGAAAAATGGTATTAAAGTCATATCTCCAATCCCATTTTGTACCTAATGGATACATAAGTTTTTTATTATTTCCAAAAATTTTGCATAAGCAACGTATAATTGGGAAAAACATTCCATCACAAATGATATAAAATAATTTGGCTAACTTAATACGTTTTTTATAAATATTTTTTTCAACAAAGCAATGATGGATTGCATACGCTAACCAATGAATACTTTTGTTCAATCCTATTTCCATTGCAAAAATATCAATTTGTAATCCTCGATATTTTCTAATGTTATGTAATGTGCTGTCTTGAAGATACTCGCTTTTTAAATCTCTCAAAACAATCCAACATCCTAAGTATCCATCATCTGTTTTATGATTTTGTAATACATATTGAGGATGCGGGTTTGATTCTAAATAGTTATTTAATGCATTTAAATGTTTTCTTGAAATTATTATATCCACATCATCATCCCAAGGTATAAA
>DGIK01000057.1 GCA_002393195.1 Bacteroidales bacterium UBA3824
AACTGCCCGCACCACTGCGAGATTTACCGCTTGAAACCAAGGAGTTACAAGGATTTGCCGTTGAGGATTGCAGAATTTGGCACTGTATATCGTTACGAGCAGAGCGGCGAGTTGCACGGCTTGACCCGCGTGAGGAGTTTCACACAGGACGACGCGCACCTTTTTGTACGCCCCGACCAAATCAAGCAGGAGTTTTGCAACGTAATCGACATTATCTTGTACATATTCAAGATATTGCACTTCAAGGAATATACTGCGCAGATTTCGCTCCGTGACCCCAACAACAAGGAAAAATACATCGGCACCGACGAGCACTGGGCTATGGCTGAGAGTGCAATCATCGAAGCCGCCAAGGAAAAAGGACTCAACACAACTGTTGAGACCGGCGAGGCTGCCTTCTACGGTCCTAAACTCGACTTCATGGTAAAGGACGCCATCGGCCGCAAATGGCAGCTCGGCACAATCCAAGTGGATTACAATCTGCCGGAGCGTTTTGAACTTGAGTTTACTGGTGCAGACGACAAGAAGTACCGTCCCGTGATGATTCACCGCGCACCATTTGGTTCGTTGGAGAGGTTTGTGGCAGTGCTTATCGAAAACACCGCCGGACAGTTCCCGCTGTGGCTCACGCCTACTCAGGTGGTTGTACTGCCCATCAGCGACAAGTACAACGAATATGCCGAGAAAGTTGCCGAGGCTCTCAACGACGCCGAATACCGCACAGAGGTTGACGGTCGCAACGAGAAGATTGGCCGCAAAATCCGCGACAACGAGACCAAGCACATCCCCTTTATGCTCATCGTGGGCGAGAAAGAGGCTGCGGAAGGTCAGGTATCAGTCCGCAAGCAGGGCAAGACCGACCTCGGCACGATGTCCGTGGACGACTTCAAGAAACTCATAGCCGCCGAGATTGAGAAAGAACTCAACCCGGAGGACTAAATACTATTATCAACTTAATTTTGGGAGGACACAATTATCGCAAAGCAGAATGAACAGCCCAAGCATTTCATCAACGAGAGCATCAAGGCTCGTGAAGTGCGATTGGTGGGCGAAAACATCGAGGACAACAACAAGGTTGTCTCGACGCGGGAAGCACTGAGGCTTGCCGAGGAGCAGGGGCTCGATTTGGTAATGATTACAGCGGACGCCAATCCGCCTGTATGTAAAATCGTGGACTATTCAAAGTTCCTGTATCAGCTCAAAAAGAAGCTCAAGGAGCAGAAGGCCAACACTAAGAAGACCGAGGTCAAGGAAATCAGGTTTGGACCTCAGACCGACGACCACGACTTCGAGTTCAAACTCAACCACGCCAAGCGTTTCCTCGCTGACGGCGATATGGTGAGGGCGTATGTGTTCTTCAAGGGACGTTCCATCGTCTATAAAGAGCAGGGCGAGATTTTGCTTTTGAAATTTGCCACACAACTCGAAGGCATCGGCAAGGTTGACCGTATGCCGGCGTTGGAGGGCAAAAAGATGATTATGCTCATCTCCCCGATTAAGAAAAAAGCGTAAGACAAAATAATTTTCGTGCGTTGACAGGACAAGCAACCGTAACACATTAATTGTAGAAGAAAATGCCAAAAGTAAAAACCAACTGCGCTGCAAAGAAGAGATTCAAATTGACGGCGTCAGGCAAGATCAAGAGAAGACACGCCTTCCACAGCCACATCCTGACTAAGAAGGCCACCAAGAGGAAGAGAAATCTTACTCAGTTTGGTCTTGTATCGGGTGCCAACGAAGGCACTATCAAGGAATTGCTCGGAATGAGGTAGTTCCCGACCACAGAGGTTTTTTAGCCGGCTTTTTGTGACAAAAAACGGCTTAACAATCACGTTTAACCCGGACGTGGGCATATTTAAGCGCAGTTTGCGACGACGATGCCGCGATTGCCGCCTTACGTCCAAAAAACACAAATTCAACAAAAAATGCCAAGATCAGTGAATGTCGTTGCTTCACGCAGACGACGCAAAAAAATCCTCAAACTCACAAGAGGTAACTTCGGAGCAAGGGCTAACGTTTACACCATTGCGAAGAACACGTATGAGAAGGGCCTGTTGCACGCCTACATCCAGAGGAAGATGAAAAAGCGCAACTTCCGTGCACTTTGGATCGCACGTATCAATGCAGCAGTACGCGGCTTCAACATGTCGTACTCGGAATTCATCGGCAAAATTGCCAAGAAGGACATCAAGCTCAACCGCAAGGTGCTTGCCGACCTGGCGATGAACAACCCCAAGGCTTTCGAGGCTGTTGTAAATTCCGTGAAATAGTCGCGGGTTTACGCTTTCAAGTTTTTTAGATTAATCAAGGGAGCAAGTCCCCGATTCGCACGAAATTTTTTACGATACAATCCCTGCATCAGCAAAGGTGCGGGGATTTTTTTTGTTTAATTTTCCTTAAAAATCCAACAAAAAAATTGTCCATTCCAATTCTATATGCTATATTTGCCGTCGAAATTGTAACTCAAAACGCTACAAAACGATGCGATACTATGACCCAAAGACCGACGTTGTGTTCAAAAAAGTGTTCGGCGAACATAAAAACTTGGCAATGAGCCTGTTGAATGCCGTCTTGCAGTTGGAAGGAAAGAACCAGATTAAGGATTTGGAATACCTTCCGTCCGAGATACTGCCCGTGATGGGCGGCAAGCGCAGCAGCGCGGTGGATGTCCGTTGTCAGGATTCTCTTGGCGACTATTTCATCGTGGAGATGCAGATGTATTGGTCGTCAGACTTTTTGCGCCGTGTACTCTACAACTGTGCCAAAGTCTATGCGACGCTTTATAACAAAGGCGAGGAACATTACAAGGTCAAGAGAGTGTTTTCCGTCAACATTCTCAACGACGTTTATGACAACAAGACAGGCAATAACTACCACTGTTTCAAGATGTCGGAGGTCGGTAATCCCAATAGTGTAATAGAAGGCATCGAAATTCTCTGCATCGAATTGCCGAAGTTTCGCCCCGAAGATTACGCCCAAAGGAAGATGCTGAAATTGTGGCAGGAGTTTCTCACGTCCATCAACGCCAAGACGGGCAAGGAGGAAATCACTGATGAACTTTTGGAAAACACTGAAGTCAAGGAGGCTCTTGACCTCTGCCTCGACCTGACGGAAGAGGAGCGCGGCTATTATGACGGCTTTTGGGGCATGGAGTTTCTTCGCAACGACAGGGACAAGACTGTAAGAGAAATGAGTTTGGCGGAAGGCGAAGCAAAAGGACTTGAAAAAGGACGTGCCGAGGGCGAGAAACAAGCCAACCTCGCCACTGCCCGCAAGATGCGCTCCAAAGGCTACCCTGCCGAAATAATTGCCGAACTCACCGGACTCACCGAATCTGAAATCTACAATCTTAACTAACTGAATCACAATACTATAAGTATAGATTTACATAGAAAAGATTTTTGGAAGACATTCGGGCGGGTGTTTTTGGTGAACCTGTCATGCTTGCTTTTATGCGTTCTGTTATGGTCCTTTAGAATTGATGCATCTTTTTATGTCATTTTTTATCTAGTTTTGTCGATTTTCCTGATTATATATAGTTTGATTGAGGCGTGCAAAGCGTTTAAACAACGTGCCTCAATTAGGGATGTATCTGTAACTCGAGAAGATGATTATCTTTTTGCTGTTCTGAGGTTTGTAGCCATTCTTATTCCTCTGGCTGCAGCTGGGGCGTGTCTTGGATTTTTATGGGTAATTTGCTATATGGCTGCAACGGGTTATCATGGATAAAAAGCAGTACATATATCTGTAATCAAAACAACAAATTTTACATTTTTTTGTTTTGTTATATCACTTATAAGTGTTACCTTTGCAGAGTTAATCAAACATCTGTAAAAAATGAAAATTGCACTTATCGGATATGGCAAGATGGGCCATGAAATAGAGAAAATAGCCAAGGAGCGCGGCAACGAGGTTCCCGTAATCATCGACGCTCTCATCAATCCGCAGGATTTCACCGCTGAGAATCTCCATAAGGCGGACGTCGCGATAGAGTTCACGCGCCCTGACGCCGCTTTCGACAATTATATAAAGTGTTTTGAGGCTGGCATCCCTGTCGTTTCTGGCACAACAGGTTGGCTCGACAAGATGCCTCAGATAGAGAAGATTTGTAAGGAGCAGGGCAAGACTTTCTTCTACGCCTCAAATTTCTCCATCGGCGTCAATATCTTCTTCCGTCTCAATAAGTATCTCGCCAACATCATGAACGGCTTCACTGATTATGACGTGAAGATGCAGGAAATCCATCACACCACAAAACTCGACAAGCCCTCCGGCACTGCAAAGACCCTTGCTGACGACCTCGTGAAGGCTCTCGACCGCAAGTCTTCATGGATTATCGACGGTCAGCCCAAAGATGGCGAAATCAACATCGAATGTCTCCGCCTTCCCGATGTGCCGGGCACTCACACCGTGAAGTATTTTTCAGACATTGACGACATCGAGATGACGCACACTGCACATTCGAGGAAAGGCTTTGCGCTTGGAGCGGTTCTCGCGGCTGAGTTCCTCTGTGGCAAGCCCGCCGGCATCTATGGTATGGACGATATGCTCAAATTCTAATAACTGATTTTCAAACATGAAAAAACTCTTTGCCAACAAGTGGGTGAAGTTTGGCGTGGTTGCCTTTCTGTACCTGCTTTTCGTAATTTGGGTGCAAAATTGGTGGCTTCTCTTGGGATTTGTCATCATCTATGACTTGTATATATCACAGAAAGTCCATTGGGCTTTTTGGAAGAAAAAAGATGCCGAAAAACAGACAAAAACCGTAGAATGGATTGATGCTCTGATATTTGCGGTGATTGCCGCCACGATTATCAGGCTGTTTTTCATTGAGGCTTTCACCATACCGACGTCCTCGATGGAGAAGTCGTTGCTTGTGGGCGACTACCTGTTTGTCAGCAAGTTGAGCTATGGTCCCAGGATGCCCAATACGCCGATTGCAGTGCCTTTTGCGCATAATACAATGCCTTTTACTACGGATACCAAGTCGTATGCCGAATGGCTGCAATGGCCTTACCGCCGTCTTGCTGGTCTTGGCAAAGTGGAGCGCAACGATGTGGTGGTGTTCAACTTCCCAGAGGGCGACACGGTGTGCCTCAATCAGCAGGCACTGAGCTATTATCGTTTGCTCAGGGATTGCGGGCGCGATGCTATCCACAACGATTTGGCATACGACAAAAACGGTCAGCCACTCCGAGGATATTTTGGCAAGGTGCAAAGCCGTCCCGTAGATCGCCGCGAAAATTACATCAAGCGTTGCGTCGCCATTGCAGGCGATTCGATACAAGTAATTGATGGTCAGGTATATGTAAATGGCAATCCGCAGGAAAACATCGGCGACCGCCAGTACAAATACATCATTGTAACCGATGGCTCAAGTTTCAATCCTACCAAATTAGACGAACTTGGCATATCTGAGGAAGACCGCAAGTCATCGCGCTACATCGACCCAAGTTTGCTCGATTATGTGGAAGGGTTGAAGGACGTCAATGCAAACAATATCTTCATCTTCCCGCTCGTGGAGGAGAATGTCGAAAAACTTCGTGCGATGCCTTTTGTGAAGTCTGTTACAAGGATTATGCGTCCAAAAGGTTATCGTGAGGATTACATCTTCCCGCACGACCCGAAGTTCAATTGGAACGAAGACAATTTTGGACCGTTGTATGTTCCCAAGAAGGGCGACGTCATCAAGTTGACAGTTGACAATCTGCCACTTTATCGTCGTTGCATAGAGGCATACGAGGGCAATTCTCTGTATGTGAAGGACGACCAGATTTTCATCAACAATCAGCCCGCCGATTCCTATACGTTCAGGATGGACTATTTCTTCATGATGGGCGATTCGCGCCACAACTCCGCCGATTCGCGTTTCTGGGGTTTTGTACCTGAGGATCACGTAGTTGGCAAGGCGTTGTTTATTTGGTTCAGTACCGACAAGGACAAGTCGTTCCCATCGTCGATACGTTGGAGCCGCATTTTCAAGGGCATTGATTGAATTAGTTGAAAAGTGCGGAAACTCTGCGTTAGTTGGATATTGCCGTTGATAATTGCGATTGTGATTGCGTTGGCGGCGTGGTATATGTTTCGCGACAGGATTTATGAGGTGGGCGGCGATTCTATGTCGCCCACTTTGATGCGCGGACAGAAGGTGTGGGTGGAGTATGGCGGCGTGATAAGGCGCAATGATATTGTGTTGGTAATCAATCCGTTAACACCTAAAAATAAAGCTTCTAATCCCGATTTGAAACGCTGTGTCTGTATGCCGGGTGATTCTATAATACGATTGCAATCTGCGCACATCTATGGCCCTGCCGTAGTGCCGCGAAGTGGGATGAAGGTTCGTCTCGATTATGCCAATTATATGATATACAGGGATTTGGTTATGAAATATGAAAATGCCAGGTTAGAGTGGCGCGATAGCATCTGCACCGTAGATGGCAAAGCCGCTGAGTCGTACACATTTAGGCGCGATTATGTTTTTCTCGTCAATGACAACCGTGCCGATCATTCGGATTCGCGCACATTAGGCCCCGTGCCTTGGGATTGGGTGGGCGCAAAAATTAAGTTTGTTTTTTAGAAAAAAACAAGCCTTTCTTTATTGCAGTATTTAGGATTTTTTATACCTTTGGGCAAAATTAACTAATTATATTTATGGAAAACACGATAAATCTCTATTGCGGTTACGCGCTGATAATTCTCGGCAGGGAGACCGACGGCGAGTATCGGGAAGTGGAATATTACGACGGGCTTGCCGCCGACTGTCTTGACGGTCTGGTGCGTGGCAGGCTTTTGATTCGTGGCGACGCAGAGCAGTTGTTTGAGATAATCAAGGGCGATTGCAAATACGTGGAGGCCGCCGGTGGATATGTGCTCAATGCCTTGGGGCAGAGCCTTGTAATTGTTCGCAATGGGCTTTATGACCTGCCAAAAGGAAAGATAGAGCCGGGCGAAGATCCTGAAACCGCCGCCGTGCGCGAGGTAAACGAGGAGACAGGCGTGTCGCCAAAAATCGACCGTAAGTTGATTGACACCTACCATTTTTACCGTTGGGGCGACGAGAAGGAAGTAACGATCAAGAAGACCCACTGGTACTTGATGACGCTGCTCGGCAATCAGGCTACAAAGCCTCAAACCGAGGAGGGCATCACGTCTTGTATCTGGATGGACGACGACATGATAGACAATGTTACCAAACGCACCCACAGAAATTTGAAAATTATCTTCGATTTGAAAAAGAACGGCGAAATATGAAAAAACTCAATGTTTTCTTGGCGGTGTTGCTGGCCCTTGTGGTATTTCAGGGCTGTGGCGGCAAACAATATCAGCCGCCCAAAGAAGGCGATTCGCTTACATCGCAGCAGATTGTGGATATGTTGCGCCTTGGATGGCCTGTATATCTCAAAGGCTGTACAATCAAGGGTACGCTCGATTTTACCGAAGTGAGCGGTGGCAGTGGTTACGTGGCTGTGGCACCGTCGTATGTGTATTCCGACATCGTATTTGCCAATTGCGTCTTTGAAGACAGCGTTACTTCATTCTCCGAGCGCGGCAATTCGCAAAAACTTTACACGGTGTTTGATAAAAACGTTGTGTTTATGGAGTGCGATTTCAAGCGCGGGGTCAATTTCACGCAGTCGGATTTCCGTGGGCGTTTTGATTTTGATATAAGCAAGGTGGCTGGCAATGCAGCTTTTGACGGCTGCAAATTCCGTGGCGGCTCGTCGTTTGCGATGGCCAATTTCAACGGCGAGGCTTCATTCGTGAGCAGCGTGTTTGGCTGTAGAACCAATTTTATGAAAAGTTTTTTCAGGAAGTCGGTGATTTTTCAACGATGTAGAATGGAAGATATGGTCATGTTTGCCGATTCGCATTTCTATGGCTACACCGAATTTTCCAAAGTGACGGCTATGTGCGACATCGATTTCACCAATTCGCAGTTTGTGGATAGGCTTGTGATGGCCAGGTCGCTGTATATGGGCAATATTAAGTTTGCCAATTGCGTTTTTAAGAGTAACTTGGAGTTCATTGGCAATACCCTTGCCGAGCAGCCTAATGTGGCAGGCGCGCAGTTGCCAGAGGCGGGCGTCAATGCCACCGACAACTTCATGTTGCAAAAAGCTAAAATTGATTGTTTCAATAAAAAATGACAATACTATGAAAACACGAAAAATGAACAGAATCGCCATTATGTCGGGTCTGTTGTTGGGGTCGATGACCATGCAGTCGTGCGATGAAGATGGCGACGGCAAGATATGGGACGACATTCTCCAGAATGTGGTGGATGTGCTCACCTACAACGGCAACGAGTACGCCTCCAATTCTGGCGACAACTATTTTGGATGGTTTGGCCTCGACGAGGATCCCAAAAACATCCAGGACGACATCAATACAGCCGCATTGCTCGGCGATGGCAGCGGACTGCCCTCCAGGGTGGACAACCGCAAATGGCTCCCCCAGATTGGCAGCCAAGGACAGTATGGCACGTGCGTGGCGTGGGCTACCGCCTACAACTGCCGCACCTACCTCTACGCCAAGAGCCACGGACTTACCACCTCGTCGCTCAATAGCAGCAACACCTTCAGCCCTGCCGACATTTTTATGTCGATAGGCTCTAACGACAAGGGTGCCAACTGCGGCGGCAGCTACTTCGAGGCTGCTTTCAACAAGATGATTAGCCGTGGCGTGGCTACGATGAGCACAGCACCTTATTCGAGCCTTAGTTGCAACAGCAGCCCCTCGTCGTCGTGGACATCCAACGCCGGCAATTACAAGATAAAGTCGTTCCGCGAAATCACGCCCCTTACCAAAGACGCTCTCAAGCAGTATCTCGCTCAGGGCGAGCTCATCGTATTTGGCGCGGCACTTGGCGACGAGTTTATGTATGCCGACGGCTCGTATGTCCTCTCGCAGCAGACCTCCTTCAATGCCACCGGACAACATGCCTACCACGCCATGGTATGCGCTGGCTACGACGACACCAAGGGTGCCAACGGTGCATTCCTCGTGGTCAATTCGTGGGGTACAAGCTGGGGCGACAATGGCTACATCTGGGTTGACCAGAATTACTTCGTAGGCGGCAAGTTTGCTTACTGTGCATTCGTTGCCAACGACGGCAGCAGCAGCAACACTGTGGTAGTGGACGAGGACAATACTGTTGTGGACGACCAAATCGCCAGCGGATACGATTTGATTGCCGCCGACAATTTCAATTTTTACCGCTCTACGTTTACAAACGGACGTCCGTGTTGGGCCTGCGAGTACGACGTTTACAATGCGGGTTCGCAGACTGTAACGGCGTCTCAGGATTGGGCGATTTGCCTTCTCTATTACAACGCCTACAACGCCAACGATTACGGCATCGTACTCTTGGACTATTACACCGATGATTTTGGCTCCAAAGGCGATATGGAGGGACTGTGGGACATCGACGATGCCTACAACCACTTCGGTTTCAGCAACAACGCTAATATCAGTGGCTTCGCATGGAATCACGTTGACCTTAAGAGCGGACAGAGTAGCAACGAGGCGTGTGGCGGCACCAAGGGCGTTAGTTCCATGTGGAAATTCACCTTGCCCACTAATCTTACCGGCTCTTATTACATAGTGCTTGTGGCGGATGCTTTCGACGGCATTAAGGAGACCGATGAGGAAAACAACTATCTGTTCTTTGGCGACGACAACGGTGACCCGATTAAAATTACCAATGGCGAGCCTCAAAACGTATCCAAGAAGTTTGTGCTTTCCAAGACTGCCACATGCCCAAAACAGAACTCCAAGAACCGTTGTCAGGATGTTAGGAACGAGAACAACCTCAATGCCTACACATCGGACGAAATTGCTGCTATGATAAAGGCGCACAAGAAGGCGGGTCGTCTTGCCGATATGACGCAGACACTTTCTAAGTCGGCTGTGGTGCAGCGTGTGGAGGTTGGTCCCAAGATGATAGGCAAGTAACCGATTGTATTACAGTTTTTAAAAAATAATATCATGAAAAAATTGATTTTTGCAGCGGCATTGCTTGTTGGAATTTCAATGTTTTCGTCGTGTGACATTCTGCTCGCCACGACAACCACCAACAACAATTCCAACAACAATTCCAATAACACGAACAACAACAATAGTCGCAATGGTTCTACTTCGACAGGCAAGTCTGGTTCTTCAAGTACGTCAGGCGGCAAGGTCGTGAGGTAGGGGCGTTGCTTGTCAACGTCCGTATCAGTACGATACGTTGTTTCAAAAACGAAACCCCGCCGTGAAATAATCCAATTTCGCGGCGGGGTTCTTTTATATTCCCGGATTATTATTCTTCGTTCCTCTCCTTAGTGTAGAAGCTAAAATTCACCTTTCCATAGTGCCTTTGGTCGAAGATATGCGTCAAATCCGTGAACCTTGTCTTTGCGCTGTGTTCCATTATGAGCATTGCGCCAGGTTTCAGGGTTGGATTGTCCATAATCATCTGCGGGATATTTTCTATGCCCTCCATGTCGTATGGCGGGTCGGCGAAGATGAGGTCATAATTGAGCGGATTGCGCTCCAAAAATTTGAACGCATCGGCCGTAATCACCCTTGCAGGTGATTTTTTGGGAAACATCTGCGCAAAATTCTTGTTGATGAAGTCGCAATATTTCTTGTTGGCATCCACGCATGTGATGTCGGTGCAGCCACGTGAAGCCATTTCGTAGCTGATACTGCCGCTGCCGGAGAACAGGTCGAGGAAGCGCACGTCCTCATAGTCGAAATTGTTGCTGATAAGATTAAACAGCGACTCCTTCGCCATGTCGGTAGTGGGCCTGTCGGTGAAAAACGATGGCAGGTGTATCACCTTGCTGCGGTATATTCCTGTTATAATACGCATGGCAATGTCATCATATTATAAAATGTGTGTTCTGGTATGTCTGAGAATGGGAACGTGATGTTTTGCGAGAGTTGCGCAAACCTCACGTTGGCGTGGTACTTGTATATCAGCTTGTATGCTTCAGAATCCTTGTCGATGTATCCCGAAAGCACAATTGGAGACTTCTTGTCGAGCTTGAGCTTGTCTGCCACAGATGTTACCGCGAATAGTGCGTCGGTGGGCGATTGGTATGAGAATGTGTTGTAGAGTTGCACTTTGCCCTTTTCCGTTACTACGATGTCCATGAAGTCGTAGTAGAAATTGGCTGACAGTGTGAGCTCCTCGCTGCAATTCTTGATGAGGTTTTCGATGAGCGGGGTTGCCTCGTGGTAGAAGTTGATTTCCGGGAAAGTATTGACCATCAGCGTGGTGATGTACGACGGAATCACGAAAACATTGCAGGCGGAGATGGATTTGAGCT
The DNA here is from genome assembly GCA_002393195.1 of Bacteroidales bacterium UBA3824. Lineage (GTDB taxonomy): Bacteria > Bacteroidota > Bacteroidia > Bacteroidales > UBA3824 > UBA3824. The sequence goes on from DGIK01000057.1 coordinate 11,316, forward strand.
TGTTGAATTGTATCTCCTCCTTGTCGGTGATTGGGAAGTTGGCACTTACGAGGTCTTTGAGCTTTGTCTTGTCAAACATTGGGTTTGGCACGATAATCGACTTCCTCGTTACGTATATCATGTCCACCGATTTGTAGCTCTTGCTCAGGAATGCGTCGGCGGCGAGGTTGTCCTTTATCTTGTCGTAGAGGTCGGCGTCGTTGACCTCCGTGCCGTAGCCCACGTGCTTGATGGCGACGTACTCCTTTGAAAACGAATCGAGTATGCAGTACGTGTAGCCCATCTGGCTAATCTGTATCGACAGGCTGTAAGTGCTTGTCTTGTTGATGTTGAACGATGATGTGAAGTTTGATATGTCTTTCATTGTATGTGATTTTTCAAGTTTGCGCCCCTGCGAGGCCGTCTCGTTAATTACGGTGCTAATTTATAAAAAAAAGAGAAAACCAAAAAATATTTTCGGTTTTCCCTTTTATTTTTATTGTTTTAGTGGCTAAAACTTTTGTCCTTAAGTCGTTACTGCGACTATTCCCAGTTGCCTGCGTTGTTGTTGAACTCTACGAGAGAGCCAACTTTGAGGCCCGGGTATTTGCCGATGGTCTTGGCTTCGTCGTTCATATTGACGATTTCCTGACGGTCGAGACCCTGGAGATATACGTCGTTGGGGGTCTTAGCCTCAAATACGGAAATCTTAGCCTTTGAGGATGTCTCGATGGTGTCGCTTGCCATCTCGAAGGGGACGTTTACGATGGGCACCAACCTGAGTTCAGAAACATTGTAATTGCCTTTGCAGAGCGAATCGTAGCAGCGCACCTCCACGGTGTCACGTTTTACGATGCCGGCTTCGATGGCCTTGGTTTCGGCGAGCTTGCGGGGATACTTGTCGTAGAAGCTGTCGGGAATGTTGCCGATAGCCTTCACGATCTTGAGGCTGCCGTTCTGGATGAAGTTTTCGAGGGAGTCGAAACTTCCGGTGTATGCACCATACACACTTTTGTAAGCCACTTGTGCGTCGCGGATGTCTTTAAGTTTCTGTACTGTGAGACCGTAACGCCACTCAGCTTTTTTTTGGAAACGGATAGGCTGCATTATGCTGTCCCAGAGCAAGTAAGCTAAGAGAGCAATCACAGCAACCAATACTACATGGATTATTATTTTCATGATTATTTATAGTATGTTTTTTTGTTTTATTTCTTGACGCAAATTTAATAAAAAATAAACATTCGCTAAAAAATAATTTGACATTTTTTTCAAAAAAGTTTTTCAGCCGTTGTTTCATTGTTTCAAACATATTGATTATCTTTGTGTTTTATAAAGTAGAAAGCAAAGATGGTAAACGATTTTTTTAGCAATGCTCTGCGCGTCAAGATGGTTTTTGAGCCCACTGGCGATCAATCCGCCGCCATAGAAGGGCTGTCGCGGTTTGTGTGCGGCGATGGCGGCGACGGTATTTTTGTGCTTCGCGGCTATGCCGGCACTGGCAAGACCACCCTTGTAGCGGCGTTGGTCAGGGTGCTCGCGTCGCTCAATATCCGCACGGTGCTTATGGCTCCTACGGGACGCGCCGCCAAGGTGCTCTCGTCGTATTCGGGGATGCCCGCCTACACCATACACCGCACCATCTATCGGCAGAGGTCGGGCTACGGCGCGGCGTTTTCCATTGCGCCCAATCTGTTTAAGGACGCCTTTTTTATTGTGGACGAGGCGTCTATGATTTCGCAGTCGCCGGGCGAGATGTCGGCGTTTGGGTCTGGCAGGCTTCTCGACGACCTTGTGCAGTATGTCTTTTCGGGCACCGACTGCCGTCTGGTGCTTGTGGGCGACGCGGGACAGTTGCCGCCCGTGGGCAGTGCATTGTCGCCCGCGCTCGATGCCGGCGAGCTTGGATGCTACGGCTTCGGGGTGGGGGAGGCGTCGCTCGGCGAGGTGGTAAGGCAGGCGGAGGGCAGCGGAATCCTGAGCAACGCCACGATGCTGCGCCGCCTTGTGGAAAATGCTTTGCCCGGGCAGCGTGTGGCACCGCAGTTGATGGTTGGCGGATTCAACGACATAATGCGCATATCTGGCGCGGAGCTGCTTGAAGCCCTCGAACATTCTTACGACACTGTGGGCGTTGCGGATACTCTTGTCGTTACCCGTTCCAACAAGTACGCCAATATTTACAACAACGGCATCCGCAGCCGCATATTCTGGCGGGAGGAGTCGTTGACGGTGGGCGACATTGTTATGGTTGTAAAAAACAACTACTTCTACGCCAAGAACATAGAGCATCTCGATTTCATTGCCAATGGCGACACCGCCGAGGTGGTGCGCATAGGGCGGCACGAGGAGCTGTACGGGTTTCATTTCATCAATGTCGATTTGCGTTTCACGGATTATGACAACCTCGAGCTGTCTGTGAAGGTGATACAGGAATCGTTGCAGAGCGAAGGCCCGTCGCTCACTCAGAATGAGGCGGACACCTTATATAAGAATGTGTGCGAGGATTACGCCGGCATGACCAAGAGCGAGATGTACAAGGAATTGCGCGGCAACGAGTATTTCAACGCCTTGCAGATAAAATTTGCCTACGCCGTCACGTGCCACAAGTCGCAGGGCGGGCAGT
>DGIK01000188.1:0-3148 GCA_002393195.1 Bacteroidales bacterium UBA3824
ATAATTATGAATTATGCATTGAAAAATCCTATTTCATCACAAAATGCGTCATCTTCAAATCCCTGTCCCTCGAACTTGTGCCGACATAGACTAAGAAGTTGCCCGGCTCAAATACTTTTTCGAGTTTTTGGTCGTAGAACATAAGGAGGTCTTTTGTGATTTCAAAGGTGATTTCCTTGCTCTCACCGGCTTTGAGATAGACCTTTTGGAACGCCTTCAATTCCTTGATGGGGCGTACAACGGTGGCAAATTCGTCGCGGATGTACAATTGAACCGTCTCCGAACCGTCAACATCGCTTACATTCTTGACCGTAACAGAGATTTTTGCCGGCTTGTATTGCGATACAGTATAATCCTCCACCTTGGGCTGCGAAATCTCAAACTTGCTGTAACTCAATCCAAAACCAAACGGATATGTGGCGTGGTTTGTCGGCGGCTCCCAACCTCCCTCTACATATTTATAAGTGTTGGAGGCTGTATCCAATGTGTACGGGAAAATCGTGTCGCCACGGTCTTCATATACGTAACTGCGGAATCTGTTGGGCTTCATATTGTAATAGCAAGGCAATGCGCCCGCCGACCTCGGAATCGTTACAGAAAGTTTGCCCTCAAAATTGTAATCGCCAAACAAAACGTCAGCCACGGCGTTGCCGCATTGTTGACCTAAATAAAAACATTGTACCAAGGCATTGGAATTGTTGGCGGCGGGGTGGATATTGAGCGGGCGACCACCGAAAATGAGTGTTACAACTGGTTTGCCGGTAGCCTTCACCTTTTCAATGAGTTCGTTTTGGAGGCCGAGGAGTTCGAGATTGTCGCGGTCGCCACGGTGATTTTCGCCCCAAGCCTCACGCGAGTACGAAACATTTTCGCCAACGCAAAGTATCACGACATCAGAATTTTTGGCAACGTTGACAGCCTCGCCTATCATCTTGCGGGCGCGGTCTTCGGGGATGAGGGTTTGATTGTCGTTCTGCCAAAAAGCAATAGGACTATCGCTCAGTCGGCAACCCTCGGCGTAGGCAACTGAGATTTGCTTGTTATCACAATAAGCCTTGATTCCGTCGTACACCGACACACCCGGCGTAACAGGCTCGGCAGTGTAGCCGCCGTAATCGAGGGTCTTGGCGTTTGGACCGATGACAGCAACGCGCTTTACCTTGCCGGCATCCAACGGGAGAACGCCGTCATTTTTGAGGAGAACCATAGTCTTGCGGGCGGCTTCGCGGGCGAGGTCGAGGTGTTCCTGGCATTGATTGATTTTCATAAGAGCCGGTATATCCACAGGATTGTCGCCATTGTCGTCAAACAAGCCGAGCCTCCACTTCAAGATGAGAAGATGACGGAGCGCACGGTCTATCTGCGATTCGCTTATCCTGCCCTTTTGCACGGACTCCTCCAACATTTGGAATGTGCCGTCCCTGCCGATGATGTCTATCTCGATGCCGGCCTCGAGCGAAAGTTCGGCGGCCTCGCGGTACGACGGCGCAAGATGATTGACATCATACATACGGTCGATGGCGTTTTGGTCAGAAACAATCAAACCTCTGAATCCAAATTGCTTCCTCAAAACGTCCCTCAACAGCCACGGATTCGCCGTTACGGGCAAGTCGCAGACATCGTTGTAAGCGGGCATCACGCAAGCCACGCCCGCCTTCACGCACATCTCAAAGGGCAATGAGTGATTGTTCATCAGGTCGTTGGCAGAGCCGGGGAAACAAGCCACATTCCTGCCGCCTTCCATCTGTCCGTGTCCCATAAAATGTTTGAGCGTAGCAGCCATACGGAGTCGGCGGCTGCTCTTGTCGCCACGTTGAAATTCTCGAACAGCTGTCCTGCCGTAGATGCCACAGAGATATGGGTCTTCGGAATACATCTCCTCGATGCGACCAAAACGAGGCTCCCTCGCCAAATCGAGTATCGGCGAGAATAGCATATTGATGCCGCGTGCGTGGGATTCGTTGGCGGTAACGGCGTAAACCTTGCTCAAAAGAGTTGTGTCCCAGCTACATCCGAGCGCAATTGCCTGTGGAAATACAGTGGCGTCCACACCCATCAAACCGTGCAAACCCTCTCCAATAAAAATAATCGGTATCGGGTGAGCGAGGGTCTTGTTGTACTCTTTGAGCGAATTGACGGTGCGGGCGTACTTCTCGGGCGGGCATCCGCCAAAATCGATGTTCATCAATCCCATTCCGTAGGGATAATATTTGCGGAGGGTGTCAAAATTGAGGTTGCCCAACGAATCGGAAGCGTCTTTGATGACATAGATGCTGCCAGATTGGAGTTGTGCAAGTTTCTCTTTGAGAGAGAGTTGCGAAATGATTTCCCTCGCCTTTGATAGCGCGGTGTCGATGTAATGCGCCTGACGAGCATCGGGATAGTCGGTGATGTCGTCGTTGTTGTTGCCGCCGCCGCAGGATGCCATCATCAGCGATGCCACCGCCGTTGCAGCGAATAATGTTGATAATTTTTTCATTTTTAGTAATTGGTTGGTGATGTTTTTTGGACTACGACGGGCTGTCCGTCTGTTTTCGGCGTAAAATTAATAATAAGATTTGTCAAACTCAAACATTATTTGAAATTTGTTTTATAATTTTGCAGTCTGAAAAGAAAAAACACTTATGGACAAGACAATGATAATATCGCCGTCGATACTCTCGTGCGACCACGCCAACATCGAGAGCGAGGCGCACAAGATACAGGCGAGCCAAGCCGACTGGGTTCACATCGACGTTATGGACGGAATGTTCGTCCCAAATATGACATTTGGACTCCCGATTGTAAAGGCGTTCAAGAAGCACACTACCAAGATGTTGGACGTTCATCTGATGATTGCGACGCCCGACCAATACGCCGAGCAATACATCAAGGCGGGCGCGGGCATGTTGACATTCCATCAGGAGGCTTGCACCCACATACACCGCCTTGTATCGCACATCAAGGAACTCGGCGCAAAGTGCGGCATCGCCCTCAATCCCGCCACGTCGCTCGCCACCCTCGAAGAAATTATCTGCGACGTGGATATGGTATTGATAATGACCGTCAACCCTGGTTTTGGCGGACAAAAATTCATCGAAAATTCGTATTCCAAGATTTCGCGCTGCAAGGAAATGATTTTGAGGCGCGGCTCCAAGGCGTTGATTGA
>DGIK01000188.1:3285-9372 GCA_002393195.1 Bacteroidales bacterium UBA3824
TTTGGCGCAAAGGATTTTGACGCTAATGTTAGGCTCATCAAATATCCGAAAAAAGTCGTTGAAGTTTAAAGGCTTGCCAACACCTTGACCGTAAAATCATTGTTCCATTCGCAATGATTAACGGCAGAAAAATACGACAGAGACACTCTTTGTGGTAACGGCAATTTCTGTATCAACTGTCGGAAATCTTCGTCAGGTATTGCGCGGGCTGCAACAATCTCATTAACAGCAACTTTCTGAGGATTGAAAACGTGAAAAACCGCCGAAGTTGATACGGAGATTAATCGGGCGACATCGCGGGCGGCGCAATCAACTGGCGTAAAGTCAATGCGCATATTTTCAAGGCTTTGAGGATAACAGCCAAGTTCGCGGACGGTATTCAGAAAATTCATAATTGCATTTTCGTTGGCGTTGATTTGAAACATACCGTCCGTGCTGCGTGGCGCGAGATTGCCGAGGCGTATCAGTTTGAGTTTCAATCCGTTGGCAGCGGCTGCAAATGCTAATTGCTCCGCTTGCCACTTGCTTGCGGCGTATGGCACAGCATCCGGCGGCAACGGGCATACTGTCTGTTCGTCAACTACTTCGCCAGGCAATACGGCGGCACTCAGCGTTGAGATTTGCACAAAATTACAATCGTGTTTTTTACAGCAATCAATCAAATATTTTACGGCATCCACATTGACGGCTTGCAAAATCTTTTTTTCGGCAAAATGTTTTACGATAGCGGCGCAGTTGATGATGGTTGTATTTTGGGTTATAACAGAATCTAATTTATTATAAATCTGCGGATTAGTAATATCACCACAAATTATTTCTACACAATCCAACAACGATTTGCCAAAATAATATTCAGTAATTTTTTTCAACCGTTCGGCGGCAGTTTTGCCGTTCTTTGGGCGGACGATGCAATAGATTTTTTCATAATTATTATCAATCAATTCCTTCAACAAATGCGCCCCAAAATAGCCAGTCGCGCCGGTAAGAATTATGGTTGGAGTGCGGGCGGCTCGCCCGCTGGCGGACGTGCCGTCCGCTTCAAAATCCGCAACAAGTGAAGTGCGCGCGGCTGAAGTGGACGCAGTTGGAGCGCAGGCGTCCCGCCTGCCAATAGCGGGCGAGCCGCCCGCACCCCAATCTGTGCGGCGGGCAGGGATGCCCGCACTCCAATTACCTGCCAATTCTATCGCTGTGGGATGCTCGAAGATGTCGCCGTACTTGATTTTTAAGCCTTTGTTTTCAAGATTGACCACTACTTGCATCGCGGAAATTGACGTGCCGCCGAGGTCAAAAAAATTTGCATCTGCACTGATTTCGGCGATGTTCAAAACTTCTGCAAATGCTTGACAGATAGTTTTTTCGAGTGTTGATTTGGGTGTGACGAAATTGTTAGTTGCTGATGGAGTAATTGGGTTGGGCAGATGTTTACGGTCGATTTTTCCGTTGGGCGTGGTGGGCAAAATTTCTATCTGTTGCAACGATTGCGGCAACATTTGCGGCGGCAATTTTCGACTGAGTTTTTGGCGGATTTCGGCGAGGTCGAGGCACGGATTGCCGACTATAAAAGCCGAAATTTGCAACGCACCAGTTGCATCTTCAAAAGTGGTTGCGGCGGCATCCGATACGCCGTCAATTTGTTTCAATGCCGATTCCAATTCGGTGATTTCCACACGATAGCCACGAATTTTCACGAGATTGTCCCGCCGCCCATAAAATTCCAAATTGCCATCCTCGCTCCAACGCCCAAAATCACCCGTACGGAATACTTGACGGAAGTTTGGATTGTCATCAAAAGGATTGATAATGAATTTGTTACAATTACCATCAACATCTAAATATCCATCCGAAACCTGCGCCCCAGCAATCCAAATTTCGCCAATTGCGCCCACAGGGACGCGCCGTCCGCCGCTATCTACAACATAAATTTTTACGCAGTCCAACGGTTTGCCAATTGGGATAGAGACTTCGTTGCCTTGGATTTCATAAATTGTTGCGGCAACTGTGGTTTCGGTGGGTCCATATTGATTGTAAATGTGATAATTACCGCAATTATGGAACGGCGCAACAGCCTCGCCGCCAAGCACAATATGTCGCAGAGTTTTGCAACGCTTGTTAGCGGCAAAAATGCGACCAATTTGAGTGGGCAAGTCGATGATTTCCACACTGTTAACATCACAAAAATCCGCCAAAGACGACAAATCTTTTTTGATATTCTGCGGCACGATGGCAACCGTTGCGCCCGATGTCAACACCGGAAAAATGTCTGTGATGGAAGCGTCGAAACTAAAATTATTGTAAGCGGCTATTACACAGCCTTTTTGCGGTCTAAAAAATCTGTGATACCATTGGCAATATGCCGCAACATTTTGATGAGTGATTTTGATGCCTTTGGGCGTGCCAGTGGAGCCTGACGTGAAAAATATTGCAAATTCGTTTTTGACATTTTCGGGCGGACTTGCGTCGGGGAAATTAAAATCTAAATCATTGTTGCTCAATAAAATATCGGCATTGCAAAGTTTTAATTGTCGTTGCAAAACTTCGTCGGGATATTCGGGCGAAAGTGGGACGTATGACGCACCTGTTTTCAAGACCGCCAATGGCAAAACCACCAACTTTTCGCTGCGCTCCGTCAAAATTGCAACACGTTTGCCAACGCCCGCGCCACGGCGTATTAGATGATTGGCAAGGCGGTTGGTAAGTTCGTCTAAATGACCGTATGTTAACGATTTGTCCAAATATTTTACGGCGATTGCGGATGGATTTTCAGCGGCAATTTTTGAAAACATTTTTATAATATCGTTGTCAATTGCGGCGCGGGCATCGGCATTGAATTTATTTAATTTTTCAATCGTCTTTTGCGACAAAAAAATAATTTCGCCGATTGTATTAGCATTTTCAATAGAAATCAACGCCGACGAAAACGCATCTATCATATTTTCAACAAGTTGACGAGAATATTTGGCTGCGTCATACTCTACTGCAATTTCTAAATTTTGAGAACCGAACCAAAGTTCCATTCCCAGCGAACTCCCAGTAAATGAAGGCGTTAAAAATGATGACTTCAAATCTTGACCGCAAAATTTGGGCGTATGATTGGTATTGCCCTGATAAACAAAACTAATATCCGAAAATCCGCCGCAATTCTTCTTAATTTCCGTAAATGGATAAATATCATTGACCATACAACGTACTGACTGCCAACGTATTCGCCGCATCAAATCCGTAACCGATTCGCCGTCCTGCCACGTAGCCGACACTGGAATTGTCTTTACCAACATTCCCAAAGTGCGCTCCATATCGCGACCGTGCCGCCCGTGAAAAACAGTGGAAAATCTCGCCACTTCCTCGCCGCAAAAACATCCCAAAACCAATGCAAAAATCATTGTGCTAATCACGTTGCCACTAAAACCAAATTTGTCGCATATTTTTTGCCAATGTTGCAATGTTACAGGCAGTTGACGTGTAAAAGATGACGGCAAATATTCTTTTCCAAAACAATCATACGGCGGAAAAGTGCGCACCGAAACAGGTGGAAAATTTTGAAGAAAAAAATCCCGTGCTTGTTGATACTTTTCGGAATTTTTTTGTTGGATTTCATCAAGAATTATAGTAAAAAAATCTTTCGTTTCACTGACCGCCGTGCCGCCCAAATATGCCGTGGAAATTTCGTCTATAAAAACATTCATCGAATATCCATCAAATATCAAATGATGTACGCAAACAATTAATGTACAGCAATTTCCGTCGTCAACAATGGCAATATTATAAAGGCGGTCGTGGATGGAAATTGTGTTTTGAAATTGTTGGCAATCACCCAAAAAATCCACAACTGGCGGCTCATTATCGTTGCGCAGCATTGCGGGGCTGCCGTCGGTGTTATTTACAATACGTACCTTAAAAATCGGATGGAGGTCAATGACCGTTTCCACGGCAAATTTCAGGCGGCGAGCATCGATGCCGTGGTACGGACCAAATTTCATACAAATCTGATACACAGTATTTTCTGGGTGCGCCTTGCAATAGGCATAGACGGCATACTGCGTGTCGGAAAGTGGATATTTCGTGCCAACATCAATCATATTTTTGCTACTTCATCCACCGAAAGCCCTGTCATTTCGGCAATTTCCGCATCTGTCATAACGCCTTTGGATTTGAGGCGGCGAGCGATGTCAAGGGATTTGGAGTGTTCGCCCTCGGCAATGCCCTCGGCACGACCTTCCTCGATGCCTTTGGCGCGACCCTCCTCAATGCCTTTGGCGCGACCATTGATGAATGCGTCGGTCTCCGCCGTCCAAATTGCCTCCTTCTCGTTGCGGATGGAATCGAGATGACGCTCGTAACTGATGCGCTCGCTCTTAGACATTTTGAGCAACGTGAGTTTTTCCTTGGCGGCTTGAAGACCCGGCACGGTGGTGTCGCTCTTGATGCTGTTGTTTTTCAAAAATTCCATCCATTCGCCCATAGCGTCGGCGATGAACTTCTTGTAGGCATTGATTCTAATCAAAAAATACCTCGGGAAAATGTCGCTCGCAAAGGTCTCTGTATATTTGAACTTGCGGGTGTCGCCTTTTTTGATTTCTTCGAGCGACAACTCCTCGCGACGGTTGAGTTTGAGGATGGTATGCGAATGGACACCGTAAAAATCTGACTTGCACTCATAGAAATAGTCGTCGCCCTCTCCGAGGTCATAATACACCACGGAGATGGAGAATACTTGCTTGATTTCGCCATATTTGTCGCCCTGCCCAAGTTGCTCGGTGATGGCTTTGGACACGCCGTAGAGCATCCTCTCCAAATAGTATGTGTAGCGCGTGGTCTGCACCTCCACGATGAAGATTTCGCCATTGGTGTCCTTAGCCTTTATGTCAACGCGGTTAAACTTGTCTTCGTCGTATTCCTGATTGCCCTCGCTCTCCAAAATTTCCTGAATTTGACACTTTTTGCCAAGAAACACCTCGATGAAGCCTTCGAGGATGTCAAAATTCTTCTTGTCGCGGAGCATATTCTTAATCGCGAAGTCGAAGCGCACGAGAAAATCTTTTTCCATAACAGTCCATTTTTATCGTTAACATCTTCGCCACAAAGATAATTGATGTTTTTGGAAATTGCAAAAAATTATTACCTTTGCAGCCTAAACAAGAAAATTGGAAATATGAACGATTTCGAAATAATAATGGCATCCATCACGGGTGTCGATAAGCCCGGCTTGACGTCTCAACTCGCCGCCATCATCGCCAAATACGGCGCAACCATTCTTGACATCGGTCAAGCAGACATCCACAGTTCACTGTCGCTTGGCATTATGTTCAAGAGCGACAAGTCGGCGTCGGGCAGCATCTTGAAGGAAATGCTCTTCAAAAGTTGCGAAATGGGCGTGCAGGTACGTTTTGCACCGGTATCTGTAGAAGAATACAACCATTGGGTGAGCCTCCAAGGCAAAAACCGCCACATCGTAACTCTCTTGGGGCGCGACATATCGGCGTCATTGATTGCAGACGTCGCCAAAGTGCTTGCAGATCAAAATCTTAACATCGATGCAATAACGCGCCTTACCGGACGTGTGCCGCTCGTGGAAGACGAGGCTCTCAAAGGCAAGACACGCGCCTGTGTGGAGATGTCGGTGCGCGGTACGCCAAAGGACAAACCATTGTTGCACAGCGAGTTTATGCGCCTGTCTCAAGAACGCGGCTACGACATTTCGTTCCAGGAAGACAACCTCTACCGCCGCAACCGCCGTTTGATATGCTTCGATATGGATTCCACGTTGATTCAGACCGAAGTAATCGACGAACTCGCAATGCGTGCCGGAGTTGGCGACGAGGTGAAGGCAATCACCGAATCAGCAATGAGGGGCGAGATTGATTTTTGCGAAAGTTTCAAACGCAGGGTTTCGTTGCTCAAAGGCTTGGACGAAAGCGTGATGAAGGAAATCGCCGAAAACCTCCCAATCACCGAAGGCGTGGCGCGTACACTGAAAATCCTCAAACAATACGGCTACAAAATCGCCATTCTGTCAGGCGGTTTCACGTATTTTGGCGAATACCTGAAAGAAAAATTTGGCATCGATTACGTCTATGCCAACGAACT
>DGIK01000188.1:9419-10060 GCA_002393195.1 Bacteroidales bacterium UBA3824
GTCTATGCCAACGAACTCGAAATTGTAGATGGCAAACTCACTGGCAATTACGTTGGCGACATCGTGGACGGCAAACGCAAGGCAGATTTGCTACGCCTCATTGCACAGAGTGAACACCTTAATCTTCAACAAGTTATCGCAGTTGGCGACGGTGCAAACGACCTCCCGATGCTCAATCTCGCCGGCCTCGGCATCGCATATCACGCCAAACCCAAGGTAAAACAAAACGCCCAACAATCGATTTCGAGCATCGGCATCGACGGCGTATTGTATATGTTGGGATTCAAGGATTCGTATATTCAACAATAACTTTGGGGTGCGGGCGGCTCGCCCGCCTATGAACAACCTCAAACACATACTTCTATTCACCCTCGTCCTATCGTTGCTCGCCTGCAACAAGGACAGCGACCCCGAGCCGCCCAAACCGTGCGCTCAGACGGTCATCGTCTATTTCTATAACCCCGTACATACAAGCGTAGCGCAGGATGTGCGGGGTATATACAAAATCTTATTTTTTCTTTTGCCATTCCAAAAAAACACATTATCTTTGTTCCCAGAAAAACCTCAAAATAATCATCGAAAACTATGGAAACACTCATAGTATTCCAAACTTTACAAAATATGGGGGGGGGGGGACAAAA
>DGIK01000188.1:10113-14138 GCA_002393195.1 Bacteroidales bacterium UBA3824
ACAAAAAGTCCCAGATACTTTACAAAATCCCTCTCTTCATACTCTTGACGGTTTTGTGCGGTGCGCTTGATGCCGACCCATTGTACGCGCAGGGCACAGACCACGAGGACTGTTGGTTCGCCGGAATCTCGGGCGCGGCAACACTCGGACAATGCACATTCAGAAGCGTCACCACCGATAGGAACAACCTCGGCGGCACATTCGGCATATTTGGCGGACGCCGCCTCGGCAGCGTATTCGCATTGGAAGCCTCTGCAACCATCGGCTCTATCCAACTCACCGCGCAGACCTGCGACCCTTTTTGGCTCTCTGCCACCGACCACCAGGCCTACTTCGCACCCGTCATCGACCAAGACGGCGATTTTTACAAAAACCTCACCGCAAGCGTCCACACCGCAAAGCTGGCGTTGCAAATCGACATCGACCTTCTCAAAATCTTCACCCAACCACGCAACCGTTTTTCGCTGACCGTCGCACCGCAAATCTCGCTCGTCAGCACCAAAAACAAAATCACTTCCGACCATTTCCACCAAAAATACCACCGTCAAAACCATCTCGGCTGCGGCGCACAGGCTGCAATAGGCTGTTTAGTGTCCAAAAACATTGAAATCCAAATATTTGGCGGCGTCACATCACTCTCAGGCCACCGCTTTGACAACATCCCCAAGCACCACCACGAGAGCAACCTCATTTGGGACGGCGGCATCAAAATCGCGTACCATTTTGGCACGCGCTACCAAGTGCCCAAGGCAATCCGCCCCAAATATATGTCGAACCTCAAATACAGACTATAATTATGAAAATCAATATTTTAGGGACAATCATCGCATTGTTGGTGCTTGCATCGTGCCACAAAGAGCGCAGCCACGAATATTGGGACAGCGAATACGGCGACCGCCCGGTCGGCTACCTCGCATTCGAGTTGTATTGGGACGAATACGACGACATCCTCTCGCCCATCGACGGCGTGCGAATCACCGCAAGCGGCGCGGACGGCTTCCTGAAAAACTACGACTTCGCCTCGCCCTCAGACGCCGCCGACGCACTTCAACAAATCCCCGAAGGCACCTACAACCTATTGGTGACCGTGGATATGTCCAATAAGGACGGCTACATCCTCACCCAAAGCGACGCCCTAAACGCCGCCAACCATCTGCCCCTCACCACCGCCGCGCTCAGCGTCCCCTCGTCGTCGCCGCATCAGGCGTGGTACGGCATCGCTACGGCAACAGTCAACAACGGCGAAATCACCATCGCGCGCTTTCAACTCAAACGCCTCTTGTCGATGATTTCCATAACGATAACCGGCGCACCCGACGGCGCACTAATCACCGCCACGGCATCCCACGTCGCCCAAAACATAGAACTCACCACGCCCACAATAAGTGCCGCGAGCATCGACGACGTATCCCTCGGCGCGGCAACAGGCAGCGGCGGCACATTGACAATCGACAGCCGCACCCTGATGCCCACCGCCTTTGGCAACGACCGCACCATCATCACGCTCTGCACCACCAGCAACGGCGTGACCCTCACAAGCACCATCGACGCCCCCAAGATGGACCCGGGGCGTTACTACATAATGGAAATCGCCTACGACCGCCTAAAAGCCTACATCTACACATCCGGCACGGACATCAACGACTGGCAGCAACTTTGGACCGCCGACGGCGAAATCCTCAATCCCGACGAGTAATCGCTACGCGATAATATTAGGTCGCTTCGCGAGAAATCATACAAATCTTTACAAATCAAACAAATCATAAAATTTGAAAGATTTGAACAGATTTGAAAGATTTCTGCCCGTAGGGCACTCAAAAACATTGCCCGTAGGGCAATCGCTACGCGATAATATTAGGTCGCTTCGCGAGAAATCATACAAATCTTTACAAATCAAACAAATCATAAAATTTGAAAGATTTGAACAGATTTGAAAGATTTCTGCCCGTAGGGCACTCAAAAACATTGCCCGTAGGGCAAAAAAAACTGAAAAACATAAACAAATTAAACAGTTACAATTATGAAAAGAACCATTTTGACCATCGCGTCCCTCGCTCTTCTTCTCGCCTCGTGCGACAAGAGTTCGACCGGCGGCGCAGAAGAAACCGCCCCCACGCACATCACCGTAGAGGCATCGGTAGGCGCAATGACCCGCGCCACCACCAACGGCAACGCCACAACATTCGACGAAGGCGACCAGCTCTCGCTCTATGCCTGGACCGACGACCAGACCACCGTCCCGCAGACCCTCGTAGTGGACGGCGTGACCAACACCCTCACCAACGGCAAATGGGTGCCCGCACAGGAAATGCTGTGGCAGGATATGGTCACACTGCACTACTTCCTCGGCATCTACCCCGCCCGAACCGTCAACGACTTCACCGCCGACCCATTCACCCTCGACGACGCCGACTACGAAAAGAGCGACCTTCTCTACGCGCTCGTCCTCAACGGAAGGACCGCCACGCAAAACCCCGTGCCGCTCGTCTTTGACCACGCGATGGCGAAGTTGTACGTCAATATGAACTTCCGCACGCAGTGGGACGAAACGCCCAAAATCACCGCCTGCACCGCCAACGCCGCCAGGAAATGCACCATCAACTATTTGGCGAAGTCAATCACCCCGACCGTCGAAGCCGACGCCACCGTAAGCCTCACCGCGCAGTCCGTCACCGCCAATGACAACTTCGCCGCCAGATACGCCGCGCTGATGATACCGCAGTCGGGTTTCCGCACCGTCACCATCACCATCGACGGACGAAACTACACCTACACCCACACCGACGACATCCCCCTCGTCTCGGGCAAATTCACGACCCTCAACCTCATCGTCGGCCGCAACAAAATCGAAATCGGCGAAGTGTCCATCAACGACTGGACCGAGGGCGAAACCATCGACGGCGGCCAGGCAATGTAAAAACCTCGAAAAATCGTAAACCCATAAAACCACAAAAAACAATGAAAAAATCACTACTCATTGCAGCCACGGCATCCCTGATGCTGTCCGCCTGCAACAAAGACGACGGCACCGACACCGCCGCCACCTCGCACTTCCCCGAGGACGGAATCATCCGCGTAACCACCAGCGTCAACGAGGCGGTGCTAACCCGCGCGAGCCTCACCACAGAGACCGTCAGCCACTTTTGGCTGAACGTAACTACCGGCAACGGCTCAGACCCCACCTACAACTACGTGAGAGAAATCGAGAGACAATCCGCCGACGGCGAATGGAAGACCAAGGGCGACCCTATGCTCTGGAAGGACGACAAGACGACCATCCAAGTAACGGCGTTGCAATATGGCTCAGCAGTTTTTTCGGCTAACCATTTTACCAGCCAAGGCAGGATATTGCCCCATATCGACGACCAATCGACCCAAGACAAACTCAACAATGCAGACCTTCTGATAATGAAGCCCACTACCGTGGACCCGCAAACCGACCTCGACGGAAACGGCGCAATCAAAGTAACCCTCACCCACGGCCTCGCCAAGATTGACGTGACGCTCACGCTCAACACCCAGTTCTTCAAGGACCACCTGTTCCCCGCCGACATCTCGGATTTCACGGTAACCAGTTACAACAAATTTTGTGTTAGTCCTACCAAACAAACAGCATTTGAATATAATGACGGCAACCTGTCCACTATCCCCGTCAAGGCGTTCCAGTCGGCGCACACCGACGCCACCGCCGAGAGCAGCCGTTCCACCGCCACCTACGAGTGCATCGTAGTACCCACCCTCGACAAATCATCCGACAAGACCACGCTGACCGTGCGGTTTGCCATCGGCGACAAGTATTACTCGTGGACATCCGCCGAGACCGCTTTGGCATCGGGACACCGGTACGCCATCGCCCTCGAAGTAGGCGACGACGCCGTAACCCTCGCCCCGGACGGCATCACCGCAACCCCGTGGAACGCAGAGCAGGAATCCAACCCCGCCAACCTCAACACATATTAATCACCCAAAAAACAGCAAACAATTATGGAAATTTCAAAATACCTGTCGGCAGCGGTATTGGCGGT
>DGIK01000188.1:14254-31488 GCA_002393195.1 Bacteroidales bacterium UBA3824
CCCGCCGACGCTGTAAACATCACATTCTCTGTGCGCAACGCATCCACACCCCTCACCCGCAGCAACCCCCTCAGCAGCGACCAAGAGGTTCAGGCTAAGTTCAACCCCGGCGACAAAATCCAAGTGAGCACCACGAACCAGTCGCCCGTTAACTACACCCTGCAATCCGACGGCGCCTGGACCGAGGACCCCGTGGACGGAAAGCCCACCTACCTTCTTTGGAAGGCCAGCGAGCAAACCTTCACCGCCACATACCCCGCCTCGTACAACGGCAACTTCACCCTGCCCCCCGACCAAAGCAACCTCGACCTCATCGCCGCCGCCGACTATATGTCCGTCACCTCAACCATCACCCGCCCCGACAACAAAGGCACCGACATCACCCTCACCCTCGAACGTCAGACGGCGCGCTTGACCGTTGCCATCACATCCTACGGCAATCAGTACGACACCGACAACCAGACCGTCAGCGACTTCAAAATCCTCGGCATCACCCCCTACCAATCCACCGATGCCGACAACCACAACACCTACACCGCGCTCATTAACCCCGGTTCCGTCAACGACGCCAACTTCGCCAACGACTTCATCACTCTTATCGACGGCGACGACAACCCAAAGACAGTGCAGAAGTCCTCTCTGCCCACCAACTTTGAATTTGAAAAAGGCAAGAGTTACAAGATGACCCTCAAAGTCGGCAAAGACGTCATCAAGGTCGGCGAAGTAGAGGTAACCGACTGGACCGACGACAATGCAATCACAGGCGGCAAGGCTGAGAAGGCCGCCCCCGTCGGCTACATCGACCTCGGCATCACTGTCGGCGGCAAGCGAATCTTTTTCTCTACCAACCCCACCGCCACCACAACGGCCTGGTCAGACCTTACCGACGAACAGAAAGCCGCCCTGCCCACCAAAGACGAGTTGGACGCCCTCTGTAATCAATGCCATTGGGTGGGGGTAAACAGCAAATTTTACATATTCAAGGCCCATCCGGATCACATGCCGCAATCCGGCACCGCCGACAAAAGTTTCCAAGACAACCCCTATAATACGACTACTGAAGATTACCTCATGTTGCCTTATGTTGATCCTGACATTACCCAATACTATTGGTCGCAGTCCACAGACGCCAACGGCATCCCCTACGCCTTGCAGACGCTAACGCCAAATCCAGGCAATCCTACATTTTCCGTTGCCGCCACCGATGCTTCCAAAACCACCAACACCTTACTTCTCACCGTAGTCCGCGAAGACTAATTCCACACACCACACCACATTTATTACAACACAGCCCCGCCAGCAATGGCGGGGCTTGTTGTGTTTTTTGGGGTGGGTTGGATTCAAGTTTCATCCCCGACATTTGGGCGAAGGCGTGAATATTTTTTCATTCCGTCCGATAAATATGTAGATTAACATTATTATTGGACGGATTGAAAAATTCCATTACCCTATCGGAAAACGATGGCGAACAGGTGGTTTCGTAGGTCAACTGCGGGAAAATTTCGCGCAAAGTTGCGAGGCGGTCGGGCATATCGTAATCGCCGCAAATGATTACGTATTGCGGTCGGCGGTCGGCGAATGCGGGATTGAGAAAATATTTTTCGGAATAAATATTGTGTTCGTGCAGCGAAATGTCGGCGGATTCCGACGAAAAATACAGCGACGGGTCGAGGTCGGGATACGTCTTTCGCAATCTGTAAACCTCAATATCCTTGCCCAAATAAAACAACGGCAGCGACTTGCCGCACGTATGACCACGGTCTTCCACAAAAATAGACGAGATGTCCGACTTGTAATGCGACAGCCAAACCATAGTCTCCACCTGCGGACGGCGCATATAAGACATTGACGTAAGCACCAACATCGGAGTATTAACGGCAAAAAACAACGCGACGCTCCACCGCCTGAGCCACGGTCGGGTGCTGATAAAACGCGATTCGCGCTCAAACCTAAACCACCCCGTGACGCAAAGCATAAAAAACAGCGGCAATATCGACACCATAAATTTCTCCTCCTTGTTTGGCAGTAGGTACGACACTATTACATAGAACGTTACGGGAAAAAACAACAGAAAACAATGCCGCCACGACTTCACGTAGCCATACAATCCGAGCAAGCCCCACGGAAAGGGTATCACCATCGCCAAAATCGAGATGTACATATAAATACTGCGGAATTCCCATTCATTGTTTTGGTAGCCGTTGACGACATCAGCCACATACTCCCCAAACACGTAAAACGGTGTGCCAAAGGCGATTGTATCCACAAGCCCTTCCAACGCAAAAAACGCAATCGCCGCCCCAAACAATATCATCACAGCACGCGTAAATCCCGATTTGAGGATATAACAGATGGCACAACCGATGAGGATAATCATCAGATTATAACAAAACGACACCGACACGCCGAGCAAAAATCCCGTGAAAATATCGTCGGCAATTTTGTAGGTCTGTTTGCGAGTTTTGGCGAGGCGATAGACGGCGGCAAGCATAATGACCGACGCCACACATTCGGGCATATTTTTGACGCACAGATAAGGATAAAACCACAACATCGATGTCAATACGCCAATTGCGAGGGCGGCGCGGCGGTTGGCAAGGCGGTAAGTGATTCTGTAACAATAATATATAGTCAACATTGACAACAATCCGTGCGCGAGCCTCATTATGAACATCTTGCTCCGAGCGTCAAAAAGATTGAAAAACTCGCACAGATACAGAATCCCGGCGTTGATGTAGAGATAAACGACGCTATTGCCGTGACGGATAAAACTGTAAATATCGTCGTTCATTATCAACTGTTGCAAAGTAAGGTCGCCGCTTACGATGTGCTGCGCCGTTTCGAGATAGGCATAATGGTCGAAACCGAAGGCAATGCCCCGTCCAAACAGCACCGCCAACAGCCTGAAAAAGAAGCCCATCCATATACAAAACAACAACGGCTTCTCCTCAAAACAATATCTAATGAATCGACGCATAATTTAATTTCCAAACCCTTGCAACTCGCACAATTTCTTGTACGTACCGTTTTTGGCGAGAAGTTCGTCGTGGCGACCGCGCTCGATGATTTCGCCGTTTTGGAGGACGCAAATCTCGTCGGCGTTGCGGATTGTCGAGAGGCGGTGAGCAATTACAATGGACGTGCGGTTTTTCATCAGGTTGACAAGCGCATCCTGTACAAGTCGCTCGCTCTCAGTGTCAAGCGCGGAAGTTGCCTCGTCGAGAATCAGGATGGGCGGATTTTTCAGGACGGCGCGGGCGATGGAAATTCGTTGACGCTGACCGCCAGAAAGTTTGCCGCCACGGTCGCCGACGGTGTAATCGTAGCCGTCAATCTTTTCTTTGATGAAATCAGTAGCATTGGCAACCTGCGCCGCCGCCGTAACTTCCTCATCTGTCGCACTTTCCACGCCAAAAGCAATGTTGTTGCGGATGGTGTCGTTGAATAAAATCGACTCCTGATTGACGTTGCCCATCAAGGCGCGGAGATCGGAGAGTTTATAATTTTTGATGTTGATGCCGTCAATCAAAATCTCGCCTTCCTCAACGTCCCAAAATCTCGGCAACAAATCTACAAGCGTGGATTTGCCAGAGCCCGACTGACCGACGAGCGCGACAGTCTTGCCCTTCTCGATTTTGAGGTTGATATTGCGGAGTACATATTTTTCATTGTAACGGAACGAAACATTGCGAAACTCAATCGACGAATTGAAATCGTTGATGCGCACGGGCTTTTCGATTTCGGGAACGGTGGACATATCGTCGAGGATTGCATTTACGCGGTCGAGCGACGCCATACCTTTCTGGATGGTGTTGAAGGTGCGAGCAAGATCCTTGGCGGGGTTCAATATCTGCGTGAAAATCACCAAGTAAGCGATAAATTCGGACGAGGTGAAAGAATTGTCGCCTTTTACAAGAATCAGGTAGCCGCCAATCACCAAGATGAACGTGAACGCCAATATTCCCAAAAATTCGCTCAGCGGCGACGCCAACGAATGTTTGCGCATAATCTTGTTTTGTAGGCGGTAAACCTTGTCGTTGATTTTCTTGAAACGCTCCTTCATCTTGCCCTCTGCCACAAATGCTTTGATGATGCGAAGTCCACCGAGGGTTTCTTCCATTATTGTCAACATCTCGCCCGCCGCAGCCTGACCTTTGCCAGAGGTGTCTTTGAGGCTCTTGCCAATCCTGCCTATCACAATTGCAATGAAAGGCAATACAAGGAACGACACGCAAGTCAATTCCCAACTTGTATAAATCATATAACTCAGGAACACGATTATTTGTATCGGGTCTTTGAACAACATATCCAAACTTCCCGAAATGCTCGTCCTAATTTCCTGAACGTCAGAGGTAAAGCGGCTGAGAATGTCGCCTTTTTTCGATTCCGAAAAATACCTCAACGGCAAGTCCAAAATCTTGTTGTAAATCCTCCGCTGGAATTGCATCACGGTACCGTTGCTGATTGGCGCCATAAAGAAACTGCCCATATACGCGAAGAAATTTCTGAAAAACGCGCCAAACAAAACCGCGCCGCCGAGGAACAATAATGCGTGGAATTTGCCGTGCTCCTCGCCTATCTGATACACCTGATAATTAAAATGATCCATAAAACTCCGGTAACTCCACTCAAATTCGCCCGGGTCTGCCACGACGCCGCTGTTGGTATTGAACAACGTATCCAAAAACGGTATGAACATCGTGAAACTAAACAACGAAAACGCCGTCCCCAGCGCGTTGAGGACGATATTGAGAAACGCATATTTCTTAAACGGCGCAAGATAGCGCACAATTACTGCAAAACTGTTCATTTATATCTGTATTGATTGATTCGGGGACAAAGATACACAAAAAAACGGTGTTTTGAGCGTTTCCTCAACAAATTCCAGAAAAAAAATTTAAACGGTTTCCCGCCTCGCCGCGTCTATTAATTACAATCATAAATCTCGAAAATATGGACTCTTCTAACAAAATCTCTCGCCGCGAAGCGGTGAAAAAAATGGGCGCGGTGGCGGCGACGGCTGCAATATCAATGTCGGGCGTTGGCGCGCTCGCATCTTGCGCCGAAACTGTTGCCGCAGGTCTCGACCGACCGCTCAAAGTGTTGCTCCTCAACGGTAGCCCGAGGCGCAACGGCAACACATTCACGTTGCTCTCCGAAATAGCATCGCAATTGAACAAAAACAAAATCGAAAGCGAAATTTTCCAACTCGGCAACCGCCCGATACGCGGCTGTGTGGCTTGCGGACAATGCCACGCGAAGGGGTTGGACAAGTGCGTTTTTGATGATGACGTTTGCAACCAAATCGCCGAAAAACTCGCTACCTGCGACGCCCTCGTGGTTGGCTCGCCGGTGTATTACGGAATGCCCGCCGGACAGGTATTGTCGGTATTGCAAAGGCTCGGATATTCCGCCGGAAAATATATGCAGGGCAAGCCCGCCGCAGCCGTTACAGTATGTCGCAGGGGCGGCGCGACATCGGCGTTCATGTCGTTGCAAATGGCGTTTCAGATGTTGAATATGCCGATTGTAACATCACAATATTGGAACATCGGCTACGGCGCGGCACCAGGCGAAGTTGCCAAGGACGAGGAAGGTTTGCAGACCATGCGCACCCTCGCCGACAATCTCGCCTACATGCTCACGCAGTTTGCAACCGGCACCGCGCAACCTCCCAAACGCGAACAGTGGAAGATGACCAATTTTATTCGTTAATCATCTTCAAAAAATATTCGTGGACGGCAGTATCGTCGTTGAGTTCGGGATGGAAGGCAGTCACCAACTGTTTTCCTTGTCGGGCGGCGACGATATTGCCGTCTATAATTGACAGTACGTCAACGCCTTCGCCCGTAGATGCGATGTACGGCGCACGGATGAAAGTCATTGGGATTTTGCGGTCGATGCCCTTGAAATCGCCTTCCGTGAAAAAACTTCCCAACTGACGGCCGTAGGCGTTGCGCTTGGCGTCGATGTTCATCGTACCCAAATGATTGGAATCCAGCATTATAAGCCCGGCGCACGTACCAAATACCGGCAATCCTGACAATATCGCGTCCCTCACCGAATCAAACAGCGAAAGGTCGCGGAGCAATTTGAGCATCGTGGTACTCTCGCCGCCCGGAATGATGAGCGCGTCCTTGTGTTGCTGCCAATCGTTGGCATTACGTATAAAAAAACTCTCCACTCCAATCCGAAGGAGCATCTGACGGTGTTCCTCAAATGCTCCTTGGAGTGCCAAAATTGCAATTTTCATTTTCCGCGTTCAGCCATTAATAGTTGGATTTCTTGTTCGTTGATGCCTACCATCGCACCGCCAAGATCCTCCGAAAGTTCGGCGATGATATTGGGCTTGTCGTAGTTAGTAACGGCTTTTACGATGGCCTGAGCGCGTTTTTCGGGATTGCCGGATTTGAAAATGCCACTTCCCACAAACACGCCTTCCGCGCCGAGTTGCATCATCAACGCCGCGTCGGCTGGAGTTGCCACACCACCGGCTGCAAAGTTTACCACGGGGAGTTTTCCGTTGACGTGCACAAAATTCACCAGGTCAAACGGCACTTGCAACTGTTTGGCGGCTTCGTAAAGTTCGTCTTCGGAGAGCGACTTGATGCGGCGGATTTCGCTCTGCATCTTGCGCAAATGCCTTACAGCCTGAATGATGTCGCCCGTGCCGGGTTCGCCCTTGGTGCGAATCATCGTTGCACCCTCGTTGATGCGCCTCAACGCCTCGCCCAAATCCCTCGCGCCGCACACGAAAGGCACTTTGAATTTGCGCTTGTCGATGTGATAAACATCATCGGCGGGCGACAGGACTTCCGATTCGTCGATGTAGTCTATTTCGATGGCTTCAAGTATCTGAGCCTCCACAAAATGACCAATCCTACATTTTGCCATTACGGGAATCGTAACCGCCGATTGGATCGACTTAATCATCTTTGGGTCGCTCATTCTTGCCACGCCGCCGGCGGCACGGATGTCGGCGGGGATTTTTTCCAACGCCATCACTGCGCAAGCACCTGCGGATTCTGCGATTTTTGCTTGTTCGGGCGTAGTAACGTCCATAATGACACCACCTTTCAACATCTGGGCCAAATTTCTGTTGAGTTGTTCTCTGTTTTCCATTTGTTGATTTGCTGATTTAATGATTTGTTGATTTATTGATTTCGCTGCAAAAGTAGGAAGGGGGAAAATATGTACAAAATTTCTGTTCCGATTTGGGAAATTTTTGGTGAGGTTTTAGTTTTGGCGACATAAAAAAATTTTATTCCGCCAAAACAGGGTAAAAATCATCTGTTTTGGCGGAATAAAAACGCCTAAAAAATTGATAACTTATTGATTTTCAAACAAATCACTCAATACAATATTGTCATTTACGATGGAGTGGCTGTTGACATTTGCAACACCGTATGTAGTTACAAATGAGAGATTTACGCCACGTTCAATACCCGTTTCAGCCTCAAAAGCCCCCATACGCCTTCGTAGCGTGTTTTCGTAGTCGGACGTGATGACATACTCATTCTTGGAAAATTTCATTTCGCAGAGGTGGACCACGCGGTCAGAACGCTCAATCACGAGGTCAATCTGCGCATCACGATTTTTGCTGCGCCAAGTGCTCACTTCGGTCATTACGCCGTCGATTCCTAACGCCTTCTGAATCTGTTTGATATGCAGCAAACACAACAATTCAAAACTAAATCCCTGCCACGTGTACAACTTGGGCGTCAAGGAAAGTTTTTGCCAAAAATTGGCATTTGATGTCCGATTGTTGTCCACAAACTTATAATAAAACAGCGTGTAAAAATCGCAAATCCTGTAAATTTTGTTTTTTTTGCCGCCGCCAGTCTTGAAACTCGACATAATGAAATCGCATCGTTCAAGGTTGTCGAGGATTTTGGTCATCTCCGAGCCGCCAAAACCCGCCTTCTGGGCGATTTCGGTGCGCGTGTATCCTTCAGAACACGCTGTAAGCACTTTTATGACGTCAATATGCTTTTCATAATTGGAAAACAATGCGGCAAACAGTTCGTCAAATTCTGTACGAAGAACCGCATTTTTGGACGAGAAAAATAGGTTGTCGATATTTTTGGCGAGCGGCAAACTCTTGTTAATAAGGCTGTAATAGAAAGGCACGCCGCCCAAAATCATATACGCCTGCGCTATCTGATAATTGTCCCAAGTAAAATTTTGACTTTTGAGAAATTCTTTCACCTCGCGAAGCGTAAACGGACTCAGATATATCTGCATCGTTATGCGGTTGAAAAGTCCGCCACGATTTTTCAGGATTTTTTCTACAATCCACGACGTTGACGAGCCACACGCCACAAACATTATGTCGCTGCGATTGCCCGCCCACGAGTTCCAAAAATATTCCAATGCGGACACAAAATCGCTCCGGCGGCTATCAAGCCACGGCATTTCGTCGATGAAAACTATTTTTTTGCGTCGTACTCTACTGTTTTCCAACAAGATACGCAATTGCTTGAAGGCATCCTTCCACGTCTTCAATTGCAAGTCAAAATTAGAATTGCCGTAACTTTTGATTGCGTCCGCAAAATTTGCAAGTTGCTCTTCCTTGGTGCAGTTGTGCTGTCCGACAAACGAAAAATCATACTTGTCCTTAAAGAAGTTCCTGATTAAGAACGTCTTACCGATTCGTCTGCGACCATAGACCACCACGAACTCACTTTTTGGAGATTTGAGGCAACGCTCCAATTCGCGACATTCGTCTTTTCTTCCTATCATTTCTGCCATAATTCAAAAGTTTTATATCGCCAAAACAATGCAAAAATACAGTGTTTTGGCGACATAAAAAAATTTTATTCCGCCAAAATAGGGTAAAAAATACCTGTTTTGGCGGAATAAAAACGATGATTTTTAAGTTAAATAGTTGATAATTAAAGAATTAACAAAAATCGAATTTGCTAAAAAAGTCCTTCAAAATTTTTAATTAAACTTTCTTCCGAAATTCCTTTGCCGAGACGCCTTTCTGCCTCATAAAAAACTTACAAAACGCCGCTTGCGACACAAATCCAAATTTGTACGCCACTTCTTGAAGCGAAAGCGACGTTGACAACAGAGTTTCTTCTATTTCCTTGATTATATAATTGTCAATCAATTGTTTGGGCGATTCGTTGACCATCTTAGCGATGACGCCCGACAGATAACGCGGGGTGATATTGAGTTTTTCGGCATAAAAATTTACATCCTTAGCCTCCACATAATGCGCGGCAACAAGCGACATCATCTTATTGTAAATCTCTACGTGTCTGCCACTTACATTTTTATTACGATAGTGTTGGATGATATTGGTGGCATCAATGGCAACAGAATAAACCACCAAATTGCGGATATAATCGTGGGCTTTTTTGACGGCAACAGCCACCGGCTCGCCGCTCGCCAAAAATGTTGCTACCGCCGACGACAACGTGCCGCCCACACCGTGAAAATTCCAACCCGATGTGTCGCTCGACGTGAAATACATCGGCTTATCAACATCCTGAGAATCAACGAAAATATCAGTCAAAATCCCCTTCGCGCAATGCCCGCCCTGCAATAACACAGTCTTTACGCCATAATCCAAAAATCTTACGGCAGCATCGTGCATTTCCTGCGCGGTCTGTATTTTGGTTTTGAGCAATGCTTCCGCTTCTTTGCATTTGATAATCAACACTTTGGTAATTGGCAATACGTATTCTATAAAAGCATTTGCCACGTCCTCGCTCACAAGTTGTTCGTCCCTCGAACTCAGGAAACCAGCATCAACGACGATGTTTTCTGTCCTGATAATCTCCTGAGAAAGCCGCCTTACAGTTTCCTTTTCGCGGACAAGGCCTATCTTGACGGCTTTGGGGTGGATTTCCTCAAAGACGGTCTTTATCTGTGCCATTACCAATTCAGTATCAATGTTTTGAATAGAAACTATCTGCCGAGAATTTTGGACGGTAATGGCTGTAATTGCGGTAACGGCGTACCCACCGAGCGACGAAATGGTCTTGACATCCGCCTGAATGCCCGAACCGCCCGTCGAATCGGAACCCGTAATGCTCAATATGGGAATAAAATTTTTCATACTGCAAAGATAACATTTGTTTTTTACAATTAAATTTTAATTATTACATTTGCACAATCAAAACAAAAAAACTGAAAAATGGCAGCAAAAAAGGAATACGACTTTTTCATCAGTTACCGCAGGGCAAATAACGGCACAGTGTGCGGCAGTTATCTCGTAGGATTGCTCAGCGATTACAATGTGTTTTATGATGTCGATTCTATAACGGAAGGCACATTTGACACGCAGATACGCGAGGCATTACAAAATACAGAGCGTTTTATCCTCGTGGTAACAGAAGGCTCATTCGACCGCCCCGAAGTGCCCGGCAAGCGCGATTGGTATTACGAAGAGATTGGTCTCGCGATAGAAACCGTGGGTCTCGACAGAATAACGCCAGTGGTTTTCAGCGGCAGTTTCAATGAGGACATCCTTCCCGAATCGCTCAAAAACCGTGGTTTGCGTTCCTGTCAGGTGGTGAAATACGTCGCAGAATACGCCAAATATTTCAAGGACGAATTTTTCCATCATTTTGGACTCGACGCCACCACACCCGCCAAAAACGTCCAGTCGCCGACACGCGAACAAGTGGAGGACGACGATTATGACAATCACGAAGACGATAACGTGGAAGACGAAGAATCCGTCAATTGGGAGGAAGCAGAACTCGACGACGTAATTGCAGCCGCCGAAGATGGCAACCCTTACGCACAGGTGGAACTTGGTGACCGTTATGACCTCGGCTGCGACGTCAAACAAAATTATAATAAGGCGGCTCAATGGTACAAGCTTGCAGCAGAACAGGGCAATGCCGACGCACAATTAAAACTCGGCGATTACTATGATTTAGGCTACATCAAAGGAAACCAAAAGGAAATGTTCAGATGGTACAAGGAAGCAGCCGACCAGGGCATTGCCGAGGCGCAGCACAATGTTGGCAATTGCTATTACTATGGCACTGGGGTGCGTGAAGACGAAGCCGAAGCTGTAAAGTGGTTCATGAAGGCTGCCAATCAACAATATGCGGAGGCTCAGTTTTCTCTCGGCAAATGTTATTACAATGGCGAAGGTGTAAAGCAAAACCTCAAAAAAGCCAAAGAATACTTCGAGCTTGCTGCGGCTCAGGAATATGAAGACGCCATCAGCTTCCTGAACGAAAACGAGTTTTAATTACCTCTCCCCCAACTTTTCCGCCGCCAATACCAAAAACATATAGTGCGACGAGCCGCCGCCGATGACGTATTCCACTTGCTGCCAGAGATACGGGAAACGCAGGAGTTCGGGGAAGTCGGGGCGTATCAACCCCGTGCCGGAGACCACGCCGCCCGGTATGTAAGACCAATCGGCACGGTTGAGACCATAACCGACGGTGGCAGATTCCACGCCAACGCCCGATGCAAACGACGACCTATTTAAGCCCGGATGACAGCCCAAAATGAAATTGAGCGCGTCAAAGACAGGCTCTTTGGAGAACACGTCGGGGTATTGCGACGCAAAGAAATAATGTTGGAATCCAAACCTCTGAATATCCCAACCCGCGCCCCAGATGTTAGGACGGTAAGGCACACCGTATGGATTTTCCGATGTGGAACCCTTAAGTTGAGCGGCGTATTGCGGCAACGCGGCGCGGTACGCCTTGGAAAACGCCTGACATTTTTTGTCTTTAGATTGACCCTTGCAATAATCCTCAATCCTCGCCAAATACCATCCGCAATATCCAATGTACTTGCCGATAGAATCCGTCAACGTCAAAATATGGTCGAGATAAGGACGCTTGCCCGTAGCCAAAAACAATTCTGCGTCAGCCTGATACTTTGCAAACGACGCATAACCTTTCACATCTTTGTGTTGATTGTAAACATTCTCCGCTATCAGCAAACAACGGTTGGCGAGGGTGTCGTTGAAACCCTTCAACGTGCGGTAAGCCGCCGCCAAACCAGCCGCAGTGGAGAGTTCGCGGGAAGGATTTTTTTCGGTATAGACGCGGCGGTCGTCGTCGTTGCCGGGGATGTTGTCGGTCATTGCGGAAGCGTCGCCAAGGAGTGTGTATTGACGCAACGAATTGCAAATGATGCCCCTGTATAGCCTTCCCAACGCATTGTAGCCAGCCACAATGGTCATTGCGCCATTCTCAATCTGTTGTAGGATGTCGTTTTTGCCGTCGGGCTGATGAATCTCCACAACGCGGTTTTTCCAATCGATGGCAGTAACGTCGATTTCGGGCTTAAAACATTCGTAAGCGAGCGTGAGGTTATAACATTCATTGGCCTGCGACTCCACCCTAAGGTCAAAATCGCCCGCATCGTGCCAACCGCCCACGTTGACGGCTTTTTCGGTGTTGGGGACAACGCCAGGAAAATCGTCCGTCTGGTCGTAACCGTCAAAGAGGTTGCCCTTCTCTGCCACAAGCGCATCGTCGAGATGACAGGCGTCGTGCCAAACCTTATATTTTTCGTTGACCCTGACGTGGCACATCTGCACCGGCAAAAAATACTCGATTACAGGCTGCCAAACGCCACGTTGATATACATCATCGTCGATTTTGAAGACAACCGACTCGCTATCCTTATACACAATTTTGTAAAGTCCGGGCGTCGTAACGCTCGAAAAATCAAATGTCAAATAATTGTACCTCAAAAATTTGCCCCACGATTTGGGCGACTGTTGGAGGACGGTCTGCTCGCCGTCGGCAGTGATTTTTATGAGACGTGCCTCGGCGGTGGAATTGTCGCGGACGTCGGTCTCGATGACGGCGCGTTTGGGTTGCAATGTCTTGTAACCAACCTGCGAAGTCTGCACCACCGGCACGTAAATACACGACGGCTCGGCGTTAGGTGTTATCGTCCATTTCAACACAACGCCCTTTTGCTCCACCGGCAATTCGCTCCTCAGCACAAACCAGCCGTTGTTGTGGTTCATACGTCCGTCGTACAATTTGAGCGGAATGTTGGGCGATACGACGCTGATTTTTTTGAGCGGGTCGTTGGGGCATACCACAAACCTGTTGCCCTCGGCGTATGGCGCGGCAACAATGTCGTCGGCGATAAGCGGGCTGTAACCCGTCGCCAAAAACTTTTTGAGGTTGACGGTAGTCCCCTTTTCGCCCTCAAAGTTGCCCTTGTATTCGATGTTGGACTTTGCAAACTCCAACGGCGCATTTGGCTGCTGCGGAAAGATGCCTGACTTGTCGTCCATAATCCACGGCTCGCCAAACATTTCGCCCGGGAAAAATTCGAGGTTGAAACCCACCTTGCCTTTATATTTGGACGGAATGGGACTATCGAGAGATACAGTCACTTCTATCGACTTGCCCACCGCCTTGGTCTGCACATTATAATAAAAAGCCAAATCAGGATATACGGCGGGGTTGAATCCCCTCAAATGCCGGCTTGTGTCGGGGTAGCACATACGAGCGGTGATAGTATTGCCGTCGGCTTGGCGCGACACTTTTTTAGGTACAGGCTGCCACTGACCAGGCGTAGGTTCGAGCCTAATGTCGCCGTTGGTGGCGATGCGCTTGCCGTTCATAATGATGCACACGCCGCCTTGATGTCCTTCGGGATAATAATCCTCAAATACAGCCACATCCACGCCGTAATTTCTCAGACATCCCGATTCTGCAGCCTTAAATTCCTGCGCGTTTGCGGCAGTAGCAGCGGCAAGGAGCGTAGCCGCCGATAATATTATAGAATGAAATCTTTTCATAATTGATGATGGGTTTAGGTTTAGTATAATTGCTTAAAATCTTCGTCCCAAAAATAATATAATTTTTCTAAACATCCAAAATTCTGCCACGAAACGAAAAAAATAAATTTCGTGGCAGATTTTTAGGCTAAAATTCTGCCACGAAACGAAAAATTTTGATTTCGTGGCAAAAAAATGAGCTAAAATTTTGCCACGAAATGGAAAAATTGTAACTTCGTGGCAGAATTAACTTCTAAATTTGCTCAAAAATAAACGATATGGCAACAGCGGCAACATTAAACTACAATTCGGAGGTAGGGATGTATTGGAACCTACTGAAAGGCGTGAGTAGCACGGTAAAAAGCGCGCTCGTGAACCTGTTGCAGGATTCGTTGAAGTCCGAAAAAAAATCCGACGCCGGGAAGAAACAAGAGCAAAAAAGTTATTATGACATTCTCAACAAGTTCCTGACATACAGCAATTACAGAGAAAAATGGGATGGTGTGTCTGCTGTTCCACTCACAGAAAAGGTAAAAGCAAATTTTTCTGACGTCTTAAACAAAATCGACAAGAGATATTTAGAAGGATTGACGATTTTCCCCGAAATCAATGGTACATTACTGATAGATTCCACCGTGCAAGAGGCAGGTATATGCTTGGGCGACGATGCTTTTTCATATTTTATCACTGAAAATGACGAGGTTTCGGGACAGGACAATATTCCATATTCGACTGAGGCTCTGATTGACACCATAAAGACTATTAACGGATACAAATGAACCCAATATCTGATATAGAAAATGTTGTAAGGGTAATTTTCCCATCTACAATGATGAACAACGGTGAATTGTTGCCCGCAGCATTCAATCTTCGGGAGTTGAAAGATGGCGCAGAAAAATGTATTTCCGTTTTCCGTCAGTTTTATGAAACTTTCGATGACGACATCAAAAAATTTGACCGTAAAAGAAATCTACCTTGTTGCGTACTGAATGTTGGCGACATTAACACTATCAATCTAAAAATCAAAGACATAACAGTAAAATATAAAGTTGATGAAGCCAAATCTGAAATTTTTCCATCGCATTGTGGCATTTTTATAAAACTCAATGACATTCCATTGGAAGGCAGCGGTAAAAAAGTTTTTGAAATACTGAAAGTTGGAGAGGCGGCAAGTTTTATATCAATGTCAATAAGGCGACGCTTGGTTGACCTTGCAAAACACAAAATGACAGGGGTGCAATACCTTGTCAAATAGTTTTTCTCCACCGCCTCCCCAACAGCTATTCAGCTATTTAGCTTCTCCAAATGGCACATCATCAATGAATCGTCGGCGTTGTGCAGGTGCATACCGCCGCCTTCGCAGTAGCGGAAAAATTTGCAGTCGGCGCAGATGCCGGTCTTTGCCCAATCGCGGTTGCGGAATTTTTGGAATTTGGTGTTCCAGACCTCCCAAAAATCATCCTTGTAAATATTGCCCTGACTGAATACCGCACGGATGCCCGGACACGCCGAAATGTCGCCGTTGCTCATCACCGACGCCACCGAAACTCCCGCCTCGCAACTGTAAAACAAGTCGCGGACGTCGCTCTCGTAACGTCCCAAAAAGCCTTCGCAACTGTAACTTACGTGCTTGCCCTCGGCGCGGCACTCCTTGATAAACTCCATCAGGCGGCGCATCTGCGCACCGTCGAGAAGAAGTTCCTTATTCTCGGCGGCGCGTCCCGCAGGGAATGCCGAAAATACGCGCCAACTCTCAACGCCTACGTCAAACAACATTTTTTTCAGTTCGTGGAGACCGTCCAAACTCCGTGGCGTTACACAGGTGGCTACGTCCCAATTGAGCCCCGAAGTCATTCCCAAAAGCCTGATTGCATTGAAGGCGCGTCGCCAACTATCGCTACTGCCGCGCATAAAATTGTGGTCGTCCTCGTTGCCATCGAGACTTATAGTCGCGCTCCTAAGTCCGCTGTCTATCAACGCTTTGAGACGGTCAACACTCAATAACATACCATTGCTGACAAAACCCCACGGATATTCGCGTTTGTAGAGTTGCTTGCCAACATATTCTATGTCGTCGCGCAACAACGGCTCGCCCCCGGTGATGATTACCATCAATTCGTGGTTGTTGACGTGCGGAGTCAGTTTGTCAACCACCGCAAGAAAATCATCAGCGGGCATATCTTTGATTTGAGATTTTGGCAGACACGCACTGCCGCAATGACGACATCGAAGGTTGCACCGCAGAGTACATTCCCAAAACAACTGACGGAGTTCGTGGAGTTTTTTGCGATTGTTTTTGAGGCTGCGGGCAAGTTCAAGACCGATGCGTTTTTTCAGCGAAAGTTCCATCTTATTCTTCGGGGGTTGACGGAGTTTCGGAAGATTCAGCTTCCTGTGGTGTTTCGGGGTCCTGAGGAGTGTCGATTTTCTCGGGATTCTCAGGCTCTGACGGTTCGGCGGGTTTCTTTTTGAGCGTGAAGTTTTGCGTTGTAGAATAACTGCCGTAGTACCAATCGCGATCGCCGCCCTCAAATTTGGCATCCACTTGTACTGAATCGGCTTCATACACACCCGACGGATCTTCCGCTATCACCCATAAATCGTTGAATGGCATAATGTCATCGGACTTGAATTCAAACTTGCCATCTTGGTCAGTCTTGGTAGTGTCGCCGTAATTGTCACGGACATAGATTTTTACGCCTTCGACAACCAAGCCTTCTTCATTGAACACTGCGCCTTCCACCTTGAATTTGGCGTATGGCTGACCATAGAGACATGGACCCTCTTCGATAATCACCTCCTTGGGTGTATTAGGATTGGGCGAATCGACGTTACGAGAGGCAACACTATCGTCATCGTCTTTGCTGCCACAGGCTGCAAATCCCAACATTCCAAGCAGTGCCGAAATCATCGCGCACCACTTCACAGTCAAATACTTCTTAATTTGTTTCATTTCAATTATTTGTTTTGGAGATTATTATTTTGTTGTTTCTGTTTCGGGTTCTGACGGCAGCTCAGGAGACTCTGGGTCTGACGGCTGTTCGGGAGTTTCAGGTTCTTCTGGGTCTGACGGCAGCTCGGGAGGTTCAGGTTGGGCGGGCTTCACTTTGAGCGTGATGTCTTGTGTGGTGGAAAAACTGCCGCAGTCCCACATACTGCCTTCGCCGCCCTTGAAATCAGTTGCAACATTTACAGAATCGGCAGCATAGATGCCAAACGGGTCTTCCGCCATAACCCAAATATTGTTGAAGGGCTCAAAAAAGTTGTCCTCGAATACGTACTTGCCATTTCGGTCGGTCTTGGTAGTGTCGCCGTAATGGTCGCGGACATAGACTTTGACTCCCGCAATAGGAGAGCCATCTTCATTGAGGACAGAGCCTTCCACCCTAAAATTGGCGTGCGGCTGACCATACAGACAGACCATTCTGTCATCTTCCTCGTCCTTGCTGCCACAGGCTGAATAGCCCAACATTCCAAGCAGTGCCGAAATCATCGCGCACCA
>DGIK01000080.1:0-7001 GCA_002393195.1 Bacteroidales bacterium UBA3824
AACGGAAGTCGTTACTAACACGCAGATTTATAATGAGTTTTCATCGGGAATGACTGACGTTTCGGCGTTGAGGGATTTTATAAAATATCTTTACGACAAGGATTCCAAAAAACTCAAATACGTCCTACTTTTTGGCGACGGTTCGATAGACAATTTGACCATTAGCGACAATAATCCAAACCTCATACCAACCTATCAATCAGCGAGTTCGCTCAATGAAGACGGTCAAAACAGCATTGTGAGCGACGATTTTTTTGGACTTTTGGGCGACGACGAGGGCGAAATTGTTGGCAGTCTTGATGTTGGAATCGGTCGCCTTCCTGTGAAAAATGACTCTGAGGCTGAGGCAGTTATAAGAAAATTGAAGGCTTATACAAAAGGTGATTTTTCGTCGCCGTGGCGCAAGACCGCCGCCTTCATTGCCGACGACGAAAACAGCAACATCCACAACACTCAGGCGGATTTTATGGCTGTGGAACTCGAAACCAACCACCCAGAATACGACGTGCGCAAGATTTACATCGACGCCTACAAACAAGAATCTTCCGCCGCCGGCAACACCTATCCGCAAGCCCGCGAAGACATCAATAGGCTCTTGCAACAGGGCGCATTTTCAATCACTTACGTCGGACACGGCGGTATGAATTTTTTTGCCGACGAGCGCATTCTCACCCTCAGCGACATCAACGCCGCCCGTAACGGTGCTCGGTTGCCGATTTTCATCACTGCGTCCTGCAATATCGGGCATTTTGATTATTATGACCGCAGCGGCGACAAGACTGCCGATTCGCCCGCTGAACGCCTGATACTCAACCCCGAAGGCGGTGCAGTTGCGATGTTTACGACCACGCGGGAGGTGCTTTCGTCGCCCAATTTTGCATTGAGCAAAAACATCCAAAAATATCTCTATTCGCCCAAAGCCGACCACGGCGGCGCAACGCGGCTCGGCGACGTAATCCGTCTGGCAAAGTTGGAGACCAACGATTATAATATGTTGAGTTTCACACTGTTGGGCGACCCCGCAATGAAAATTCCATTTCCAAAATATGAGATTGATATTGAGAGCATCGACGGCGTAGATTTCGACCAATTCAAAGACACCATCAAGGCAATGTCAACCCACACTATCAATCTGCGTATCAATGGTTTAAATGGTGCATCGGGTACTGGATTTGTTACATTTTTCGACAAACCGTCGCAGGTGCAGACTTTGAACAACGACGGACACGGCACGTTCCAATATGAGGATTACAAGACCAAAATTTTCAGCGGTTCGGCGACCATCAAGGACGGCAAATTTTGCGTCAAATTCACCGTTCCCAAGGATATTGATTACAATGCAAATTTCGGAAAATTAAGCCTTTACGCTGCACTATCGTACGGAGAAGATGCGTCGGGCGTGTGCAAAAATATTATTGTTGGCTCGTCCTCGTCTGATGCGCCCGACGATTTCACTGGTCCAAAAATTTCAGTCACCACTTCCGATGGCAAGCCTATCGACGGTGCAAATTTCACTGTCAATCGTCCGTCCATAACAATCAATCTATCAGATACTTCTGGCATCAATACCGCCGGTCGCGGACACGACATCACCCTCACCATCGATGACAATAATGTAACTCACACATTGACAGATTATTACACCGCCGCCAAGGACAACCCACACGGCGGCTCAATCACCTATCAACTCCCCGAACTCAAAGACGGCTCTCACACCCTCAAATTGAAGGCGTGGGACAATCTCAACAATTCCAACGAAGTCGCCGCAACTTTCAATATTTCAGGTACTTCTAAGTTTGCAATTTCGCATTTGCTCAATTATCCCAACCCTTTCACCGACCACACGGGATTTTATTTTGAGCAAAACGGCGCGGACGGCTTCATTGATTACGAAATCACCATTTTCACTATGTCGGGCAAGATTGTAAGGACGTTGACAGGCGTCCTCCCTGGCGGCGAATCTCGCTGTGGTCCAATCGATTGGGACGGCCTTGACAATTTTGGCAACCGCATTGCGCGTGGCGTGTATTTCTATCGCCTGCGCATTAAAAACGCCGACGGCAAGAAGGCAATGGCGCGGGAAAAGTTGCTGTATCTGAGGTGAATTATTAATTTTTCTGCCATTCCACAAAAAATCCGTTAAAACATTTCCATATCCGCCAAAAACAATGTAATTTTGCGCCCAAACAAATTAATTTGCTATGAAAAAAATTATCGCACTGATGACGCTCGCCGCCACGATTGCAACAAGCGGGCTGCACGCGCAAATAACGCCGTCACAGGATGTTGCCGGCAGAAACAATCAGTCAAATATCATAATGACCGCCGCGTCTTTCCTGACCATCGCCCCGGATTCGAGGGCGGGCGGACTTGGTGATGCAGGCGTTGCAACTACGCCCGACACTTATTCCCAACATTGGAACCCTGCCAAATATCTCTTCCATGAGAGCCGCAGCGAACTCGGTCTCTGTTACACGCCGTGGCTGCGCAAATACGTGGACGATATGAGCATTTCGTACCTTGCAGGGTTCACCAAAATCCGTAGAAATCAGGCTGTTGGCTACTCAATGACGTACTTCAACCTCGGCGATATGTCCTTCACGGATTATAATGGCACGGTGGTTAAAAACTTTTCGCCAAAGGAGTTTGCCTTTGACGTGTCTTACTCTCTGAAACTCGCCGACAACCTTTCTGGCGCGGTTGCAATGCGTTATATATACAGCAACCTGACTGGCGGTATCTCCGTTGGCGGCTCCGACGAGACTCACGCGGGACATTCTGTAGCGGGCGACATTGCGGTGTATTACCACAAACAGTTTGAGGTCGGCGAAAGGATGTCAACCCTCGGCCTCGGTATGAACATCTCAAACATCGGCACCAAGATGAGTTATTCGTCCAACAACGACAATTTCATCCCCACAAACCTGAAACTCGGTGCAAGTTATAAGTTTGATTTTGACGATTTCAATAGCGTGATGTTCACCTTCGACGGCAACAAATTGCTCGTGCCGACTCCGCCGATTTACGACAACGACAAGAAGGTGATTCTCAAAGGCAAAGACCCCGATGTGTCAGTGCCGACAGGCATTTTCCAAAGTTTCAACGATGCACCGGGCGGTCTGGAGGAGGAAATGAAGGAAATTTCATATTCATTCGGTCTCGAATATCTCTATTCCAACACGTTGGCGGGCAGGGTTGGATATTTTTCGGAGCATAAGGACAAGGGCGGTCGCAAGTATGTAACTGTTGGCGTGGGACTTACATTGAAGGCATTTACCTTCGATATGGCTTATTTGGTAACCACCACGTCGTCAAATCCGCTGCAAAACACCATCAAATTCTCGTTGGCTGTCAATTTCGACAAATTGCGCAACAACAATGGTCGCGGAAAGATGCCGGTGGAATAACGCCGCATATATCAAGTCCTGAAAGGATGAAATATAATAGACGGGGGGTGTGAACCCACGGTCCAAAACGTATTAAAATGCCTAATTCGTAACACTTATTTATTATGAAAGCAATCCATTTTATATCCGCGTTTTTTGCGCTGATGCTTGCAACACTGTGTTGCTCGGCGCAAGATCATCCATTTGTTGACCTTGGCCTCCCATCCGGCACGCTCTGGGCCAAAACCAACATTGGGGCAGACAATCCCGAGGACTACGGCAACCACTACGCTTGGGGTGAGATTTCCACAAAAAACACATACGATTGGGCTACCTACAATTACAACGATTACAGTAGCATCACCCTTGATGTAATTCACGACGTAGCATATCAGGAGTGGGGCAAAGAATGGTGCTTGCCCACGCTGGAACAGTGCCAAGAGTTGTACGACAAATGTAGATGGAAATGGACAACGCTCAACGGCAAGAATGGCTACTTGCTTACAGGACCAAACGGCAATACGCTGTTTCTTCCTGCCGGCGGTTGGAAGCAGTTGCATAGTGGTCGCGCTGGTTCTTTCGGATTCTACTGGACATCCACACTTTATAGGATGAGAACGGGTGGTTTTATGGGCGGACTGTCCACTGCACATTGTCTTGCATTCAATTCCGAGGAGATTATTTCTGACTACTACGGAATGCGCTGTTACGGATGCACGATTCGCGCTGTGAGGAGGCGGTAGCTGAACCCAAGTCCTGAAAGGACGAAATAAAATAGCCGTGTGTCCCCCTCCTGGCACAATACATATTAATTAAAATGCCTAATTCGTTTAATGAAAAAAAAATGATTTATTTGTTTTTTTATTTAAAAAAACATTGTATCTTTGCATCGTCGATTATTGGGGCTGTCTTTGGTTTTGACGGCGTGCAAGGTCGGTATGTAAGCATGTCGGGGCAGGTAACAACCCCCGTGAACAGGGTTACAAAACTATAAATGGCGAATCTTATGACTACGCTCTCGCTGCCTAATTGAAGTTTCAGTAGATTAGCTTAATTCCCGGACAGGAGTTCCGGGAACGGGACATCTCCCGCCGGCTCGTCCGCCGCCCAAGCGATAAGGAGGTGCTATCAATAGGTGGAATAGTTGCCGCAGGCCTTGATGCGGCGATGAAATCAAAGAGGATAAGAGGTAGTTAGGGCGTTTCCTCCCGGACTGCCTACGAAAATCAACAGGCAACTAAACATGTAGAAAGCATGGTGGTCTCATGTTCGGACCGGGGTTCGACCCCCCGCAGCTCCACTTGAAAATGCACTTGGCAATTTATGTCGAGTGCTTTTTTGTTAAAAATCTTAAATTAATTTTTGCTATTTGGTTTTGAATATATATATTTGCAAAAACAAAACAAATGAAAATATTGTTTCCTGAGAAAATAGTTGAGTTTGAGAAACAGCACTCTGACAGTACAAATGCATTGGCAAAATGGTGTGCTGTAATAGATAATGCTCAATGGAAAAATCACGCCGATTTGAAGAAAGATTTTCCGTCGGCAGATTATGTTGGAAATAATAGATACGTTTTTAATATAAAAGGTAACAATTATAGAACAGTTGTGTTGATTGTCTTTTTTGCCGGAACGGTTGCAATTCGGTTTATTGGCACACACAGCGAGTACGACAGAATAAAAGACATTAAAAATATATAGCCATGGTAATTAAGAATGACATACAATATCGTGATTTTGAAAATCAAATTGAATTACTCATAAAAAGAGGTACAGAGTTGGGTGATATGGATTTATTGTCTGACGATGAAAAAGCCAAATTTATTGAGTTGAGTTCAGCATTGGATGAGTATGGTAGAAGCAATTATCCTTTGCCTCGACAGGTTGTTCAGCCTATTTCACATTCTTCGTATGATTATTATCATAATGTTAATGCGACGATGGAAACTGTTTTTGCTTGATTATCAATCTACTACATAAATTACGAAAAATATTTGCAAAAAAATTTGGTAGATTCAAAAATCTGGCTTAACTTTGCAGCGTCATAATGAAAAGGAAAGATGGCAGAGTGGTCGAATGTATCGCACTCGAAATGCGACGTAGGGGTAACCTTACCGGGGGTTCGAATCCCTCTCTTTCCGCGAATAAATGGTATTTATATTCGGCTGTGCTTGATAATTGTCTGATTGTCAAGCACTTTTTATTGTTGTTGATTGTAAGAATTTGCCCGATTCTAATCACAATTTCAGCACAGTAAATACGAAAATGCAGACGATAATTTCAAAGTATATTTTACGAAATTCCATTAACAATGGAACTGCCATTATTTACCTACGGATAGCCACTTTGTCTCGACAGAAATATATTTCTACGGGTATCAAGGTTTTGGTGAAGGATTTTAATGAACGGTTGCAGTGCGTATCGTCCAAAGACCCGGACGCGGATTTCAAAAATATGCTTCTCGCAGAAAAAAAAGCGCAGGTAAACGATATTATCATCGAGTATCAGCGCAAAAAAGAGATTCTTACCGTTCAGAAGTTGGACGAGGAACTCAAAAAAGGCTATGTGGCGGCAAAAAACGATTTCTATCTGTTTTGCGAAAAGGAGATCGATGAGAATTACTCCAACTCTGAGACAAGGAAGACGTACCTTACGCAGTTGTCGAAGTTGCGGGACTTCAAGCGTAGGCTGACTTTTGCCGACATCACCAAAAGGCTCGTTGAAAAGTATTTTGACTGGTGTCTTAATACTCGTGGCAACAAGGAATCATCGGCATACAAGAGTGTCGCTATCTTCAAGGTGTTCGTGAACTGGGGCATCGAGAAGGGCGTGATATTCGAGAATCCGTTCAAGGGGTTCAAGATTCGCAAGATTGGCGGCAACCGTCAGTACCTTACAGCCGATGAGTTGCAGATGCTTGACGGTCTGTACCATTCAGGACGGCTGAACGATGAAAGGAGTGAGATATGCGCTCAATTTCTTTTTTCGTGCTATACTGGGCTTAGGTTTCAGGATGTCAGGAATCTTGAACGCAACAATTTTTACTACGAGGTGATTGGGGGCGAGCGTAGGCTGTTTATGAAGTTTGTACAGCACAAGACAAAGCGCGAGGTTACGATCCCGGTAATGTCGAAGGCGAAGAATATCATAGACACTTATTATAATAAGTACGGAAGGAAGATTTTCTATGTCCGTACCAACCAAATCACCAACACCCGCCTTAAAGCGATTGTGCGGGACGCTGGCATTGACAAAAACATCTCATTCCATTGTGCCCGGCATACTTTTGCGACACTGGCGTTGGACAAGGGGGTTAGTTTTGACGTGGTGTCGAAATTGCTTGGACACACCAACCTCAAAACGACACAGATTTATGCTCGTGTTACGAATGAAAACAAGTTTTTTTCGGTCTTGAAGATGGAAGATTTGTAATTATTTGGAATGATTACAAGTTTAAATTTTTGAAAGTGGGGGTCAAAACGACCGACACGACCTACATAGGGCTGTAAGTGGCTGAGGGTCAAAAAATAAGGCGAAAAATGGCGACCGACATAGAAACCTACACGTTTTGCAAATGATTGAATGTAAAATGGTTACAAAAAGAGGGTGTGTC
>DGIK01000080.1:7054-33740 GCA_002393195.1 Bacteroidales bacterium UBA3824
GGTTTTATGTCGGTCGGTTTGGATAGCGACCGACATAAAACCGACATACCTACGTCAAACCTACGTCAAACCTACATAAAACCTACAAGATAATATATTGATTATTAATAAGTTAAGTAATTTATGTAGGTTATGTAGGTTGGTTTTAGCGGATTTTTGATTTTTCAAAAAAAAATATTATGTTAAACAAAACGGTAAATACTTGATTTTTAGATAGATACAAAAAAAGCACAATTCGGGGAATTGCGCTTTTTTGATTTTTGCCGCATAAAATGCGGCTGGAAGGGACGGAACGGAGCGGGGGATGCTGTCAGTCGTTGTCCATCAGGTCGAGCGTGTTGTCGATGTATCGGCGGGGCGAATCGGAAACGGAGAGCCTGATGTCGCGTACAAGTTGCTGGCTTTTTTTGAGGTCGTTGCGCCACCACCTTAATATGTAATGTGACGCAGTGCCTGATTTCAGCGGGATTTTGGTGTCCATCACATAGTTTTGGAAGGCTTTTTTCCTTACTATGTCCTCAACGGAATTGTGGATTACAATGCCGTACAGCACAATGCTCTCCTCGATAAGGTAGGCATCTATCAGTGGCTGCCCGAAGGTGAGGTTTTTTACCAAATCAACCGAAACTTCACCCATAGCAATTGCGCCTTTCATTGGCAAGCCTATGCTCAGTGCGTATTTCATCACTTTTGACAAGACCTCAATCAATGATTTGAGGGTGGTCTGTTTGTCGTCAGAGGTGAAGAAATAGATGCTGTCGGAGAAGATGGAACTGAATATGCTTCCTTTGTTGTTTATAAGGTCGGATATGAATATCAGCAAGTTTTGTAGTTTTTCCCCGATGACATTGTGCGGATTGCGCGCCACCATATCCTTGAAGCCCATCACGTCCATATATGCAACGTAACGGATTGCACTCTCGATGGAACTAATTTCTTTCTCCCACAACCTTTTGTTTCGGTTGTTCTTTGCCGAATGGTTTGTAGCCGAATGGTTCATATTCTAATGTTTTTGGGGTTACTTCATAACAGTACACGTAATTCTTTTTGCCGCACACCTCGTAGGTGTTGCCTCTCATTCCCTTTTTGAGGAAATAGTCGCGGGCTTTTTCGGCTTCTTTTGGGGAGTCAGCATCCACGTAAATGTACCAATGGTTGTCTTTGTGAATCTTGTGGTACTCAAACAGGGCGTGTTCGGGATTGTCGGTAATGCCGATGTAGTGGCTCGACCACCAACGACCCTTGCTGTACGCCATGTGCTCCTCAATCTCCTTGATGATTTCTTCTGCTGTCATAGTGTTGAAGTTTTTTGATTGTTCGACATCGCAAATGTAGGGATTTGCAGGGATTTGGGCAAATTTATTAGCAATTTTTTAGCCAAACAGCGGCAATTCCAATTGAAATACACCCTCTTTGTAATCAGGATTCAAGCGCAGGTATTCATCCATTAACGCTTGTCTAATCCTCTCCCTTTCCGCCTTGGACACGTTGTTTTGGTCTGCATCGTAATTGACCTGCAATGCTTTTGTAAGGCTGTTGTTTATCTTCTTGTCGTCCATAAAGATATAAAAGACGGTGTAGATGCGATTGCTCAGGCGGGCTTCTTGCGCTTCTCCTTTGGTTTGCTCACGCTCGTATGCAACGTGTATCTTCTGTGTAACGCCGTCTTTGCCGTCTTTATTGATTCTCAATGGCGTGGGTGCATTTAGGAATATGACGGTGAGTGCATCCCTTTTGGCTATTTTGTTTTTCTTTGTCCATCCGTAATAAACTTTCATAGTATTTCTATCTGAGGTGTTAAACAAAATCTGAAATCATATCGGGGTTACAGGTATTGGCTGCAAATCTCGTTTTTGCGTGGACGGAAGTCCACAAACTCGGTGCTGCGGAACAACTCTTTTCGGTTGCACCAACGCGCCATATCCTTTTGCCATTGTGGAGGCTGACGTTTGCCTGTAAAATCCAAATACGGTTGAGCGAAGGGCGACATTTTTAGGTCGGTGTATGAGCGGATTGCGTTGATACGGTGCAGCGTTTCTTTGATGTCGTCTGTCAGTAGCACGTTGATGTACACGTCGCCTTTGTAGCCGTATTTATAGAGCAAATCACAAGTGCGGAATAAATACGGCAACTGTGCCGATGTGTCACAAGCAAATCGGATGTATTTGAGCCATTTGACTTTTACAAGCGTTTGGGCAATTTCGGGCGTTACGAGGCGGCAG
This sequence comes from Bacteroidales bacterium UBA3824, assembly GCA_002393195.1. Taxonomy (GTDB): domain Bacteria; phylum Bacteroidota; class Bacteroidia; order Bacteroidales; family UBA3824; genus UBA3824. The sequence goes on from DGIK01000080.1 coordinate 9,277, forward strand.
TCCAAAGATTGATTGAAATCCACCCTCAGACCAAGTTTTATAATCTTTTCGATCTGCATCAGACCATATTCGGAGGCGAGTATGTTGTTGTCCATAAGGGTTATCTTGTTGCGCCCTTCAATTGCTATCTCCTCGATGTCCATATAAGGGCGAAGGGAGCCTTCCTTTGTCGGAACAATGCACCATTTGCAGTTCCTGATGCAGCCGCGCGTCAGGAATCCGTATGCGCTCTTTGCATCCACCAAGTTGGGATATATGGTGTAGTCGGGCTGCATCTTGTCTATCTCGTCGGGTAGGTTCTTGTCGTAGAGTTTGTACCCGGTCCCGCCACGCTCCACGAGGTCTGCGTTAGGTATGCACTGCAAGTAGTCAGGGGTGAAGGTGAACACTTTGCTCATATACACGATGTCATAGTGTTCCCACGGTGTGTACCAAGACACTGATGTGCCCATTGTCTTGTAGAAACGGGCGATTTTCATCAGCGCAAGGTTCGGGAAGTTGTGTCCGTCAACGTCTATTAGTGCGATGTGCATAGTACATAAGGTTGGTTAAACAAAATCTGAAAGCATATCGGGATTGTCGTGTATGTTGCCGACTACTACCAAACGAGGGTCTTTCCCGTTGATATGGACTTTAAGCATTTCACCAAGGCTCTTGTACTCGTCTGAAAAGGCATATTTTTCGCTCCGTGTGCGAATAAAGAAATATCCGTGTGGATGCCACGTAACAACGCCAAATGGCTTTTTGGAAAAGCACGTCTTAACGATGTCGTCCTCGTACATCTCGTTTGGTGGTTCGGATTTGTCGTACCGACCCGTCCACTCGCCGACTGTCTCAGGAATAACGTGGTATGTCGTAGTGTTGTGGTCGTTGATGGCACACACAATCAATGTAGTGCCATCCTCGCACACGACAAGACTACCTTCGACCCATTCTCCCGCATATTTGCTTTCGGGAGTGCATTTGCCTCTGTACTTGTGTTCTCTCATAGTAGTTACAGTTTTGTTATTCCTCAAATTCGTCGTGCTCAATATCGACATCGGGACTGCCGAACCAATCCGGCGCGTGATACCTGAGTCTCTTGATTTCGTCGTTGAGGTCTTCCTCGCTGTCGAAGTCGTAGGTGTACGTGATTGTAATTTGAATATCCATATTCTTGTGTTTGATAGGGTTTAGGGAATGCCGCCGACAAGTATGTCGGCGGGGTTAGACTAACTTTCAGGTACTGCGTATTTGCCATACAGACCCACCATTTCGAGCATCTGATTGAAATGTGCGACGCTTTTGATGACCGTGGAGACGTCCAATCGTATGTCGTTGTGGTTGTAGAGGATGCTGACAGATTTTTTGGACTTGAAAAAGGATACCATCAATGTGTCCGGGTTTTGATTCTCGTCCATATCTTCGCCGCCTTCCTTCGTGAAGACTTCTCTGTCTTTGAAGCCCGGTGTCTTGGTGTATCCATCTACCACCATTGCAGCCTTCAAGACGCTGTTGTCAAATGGAACTGAGGCGTTTTTGCTGGCTTTTTCGCGGCGGACAGCCCAATTCAAACCTGTTGTCAGTTCCTTCAATTCGTCAAGGGCGAATCTGATTCGCTCCTCGGCTTCCTCAATCGTGTTGCTAATACGACTGATGGTTTCTGCTATTTTCTTTGTGTTACTCATTTTGTGTCGTTTTTGATGATTTTGGGTGCGTATTCGTCGTAGAAGTGGGTGCAATCGTAGAAAAGGTGGAGGATTTTCCTATCGCAATAGTTCTGCCAAAGGACGCACTTCTTGGTTAGCGATTTTTCGAGATACTCCTCGCTTTGCGCTTTGAACGCTGACAGATCGAAGTCGGTGCGCTTGAATATCCAACACAGAACGTTGTGCCTCAATGTCTCACGTCCGTGACTGTTGGAAAGTGCGGGAGGTTCACGCCGGACGATTACAACGTAGTTGTCGTCCAAGTCAATAGCGTGGAAGTACTGCCTGATGCCCGTTGCGGTTTCGGGGATTAGGTCGAATCCGTCAACTGTATCAGAGTTGCTACTGTCGTTGAGGTCTATGCTTTCAAGACAGTGATACGGGATTTCGCCTTTTTTGCAGAAGAATGTGTATTTTGATATGAATCGTAGCATAGTGTGTGGTGTTGTCGCCTGACAAGTATGTCGGCGGGGTTGGACAATCAGAGGGGAAGGGTCTGCTGGGTTGGCTGGGGGTGGAGTATGCCTTCCACTCGGTCGATTTCGTCGTCCACCTGACGCTCCAATTCTTTGGATTTGGTCAGGTGTATTTGGAATCGTGTTGAGAAGTAGTCTCTTTGTGCTTTGCGCATAGCCTTTACGTTGTTGTAAAACACCTTGGCGTTGTCCAACCGTTTCTGCATACAGGCGATCTGCTTCTGTAATGTTTCGATTTCTGTTTCCATTTTGGTGTGTTTTAAAGGGTGAGGGCGGATGGAATCCGCCGGAATAGACGTTACTGTTGTTGGATGCGGATGAGCATCCCTAATTGCTTGGCGAGGGCTTCGCATTTTGCGGTGCGGGTGGTGCTGGCGGTGATGTAGGCGACCATTCCCGACCTTTGAGGGATTTCGTAGCCCTTCTTTCTGAGGTAGTGGCGGAGTTGGCAGAGGCGGATGTTTTGCTCGCGGTCCGGGATTCGTGCAAAGTGGAAACGGGTCTGCTGTTGGTAGCCCCAATTGAGGCGGATTTCGTCTTCGTGCCTCGTCTTGCGCCACGTCTCGGACTTGCGGCGGTGGATGTCCGCCAATTCTTCGGGGGACTTGTTGCGGAGCGAATATACGCCGGGTTTGAATCGTCCTTTTTGTCCGTTGATGCGTCCCTGCTGGCGGCGGCGTTCCTTTGCCTCCTCGTCTTCGTTGGCGATGGCTACTTGTGCGTGTGCCGTGGCGTTGACTTGCATCTTGTGCATAAACTGGCGGGATTTTGACAATCCAAGGTCGCGCTTGATGCGTTGCATCGAGGACAGCGAGATGCCGAGTTTTGCGCAGATGACTTCGTTTTTGGTGTGTTTGAAGTGCGCAATGAGCCACGCGGTCTGCTGTGGCGTGAGGGTTATTTTTGCGGTGATGTAGGGTCGTACCATAATGTCAGTTGAATTTTACGCCTACCTTCTTGCTGAGTTTTTGGTAGTCGAGGATTATTGAGGATGTGGGGTTGGTGAATGACTGCTTGCCGTCGAGGGCGTCGCCGTCTTGGAGGAAACGGACGTCCTTCTTGCAGACAAAAAACTCGCTGTGGACAAGTTCCTCAGAGATTTCCTGTTGGCTTTTCGCACGGTTGCCCGCTTCTTTGGCGTAGGGGACGTACAGGCGACCAAGGCGGATGGCGAGGTACTGGTTGTATAAAACCTTGTCGCCGACGGTCTCATTGAGGAGTTTGAGGTCCTGTCCCTTGCGAATAACACCACGGTCAAATAGAACTTGGATAATGTTCCAAAATTCGAGGGTGACGCTTGTCTCCTGCAAGATGTCGAACTGTTGTTTGATGTTTTCGACAGCCATCTTGCCGAGTTCATCAAAGAAGTCGAGGTTGACCATACGGATTTTCTTTTCGTCCAAGAGAATCATAGCGGGTGCCAACATTCCCGCCATATTGTCGAGGAATCGTGTGTCAACGCCGGGCAATTCGTTAAAGAAATATGAGAATAGGGCGTCGTACATTTCCTTGAACCTCCGCTCGATGAGTGTGCGGTATTGCAGGATTTCCACGCAAATTTGGGAGAGGCCTCCGCGCTCCAATTCGATGAGAGCCTTGTATGCGTCGCGCTGCTGTGTGGTCTTCTGCGTCTCGTTTGCCTGTACGAGGATTGTACGTGTGTAGAAGATTTCATTTTCGGGCAGGTAATTGGACGTGAGCACCAATGACGACTGCACATCGACGGTATCCACCTTGTTGTCGTTGGAGAAACTCGCCTTTTGATAGCCCGCGCCGTCGTACATCGACTGCAACATTCCCTGCACGTTGCCGATGATGTCGTTGTGGTATTCGTCGAGCCACACGAGGGCGTTGGACTTTTGGTTCATCATACGCGCCATTGACTTTGGCGTGTTTTGATTGCCTTTGAGGGAGACTTCGCGCTGCGGTTTGCCGAAGATACTTGTGAGGTTGCGGATGATGGACGACTTGCCCGAACCGCGCACACCCTTGACGTAGAGTATTGGCATAAATTTCAACTCATCGAAAAGGATGTCCCTGAATATCGAGGCTATTGCAAAGCACGTCGGGAATATGCAGTAGTGCTTGTGCGCATCGTAGAGCATCTGAAACCACTTGTTGAAGGTGATTTCCTTGTTGGGGAAGTAGGTGAAGTTTTCGGCTGCATCGTCCTTCTTGACGCCGCCGGTGATGCTGTCCACGTATGGCATAAAGAAGGTGCGCTCGACGTCCTTGCCGTCTTCGTCCACCGTTACCTTGACGAGGCCGAACTCGTCGGGTTCCAAGACGTTGCCGTCCTTGACAGCGACATTGGAGAAGAAATACGCCTGTGCGTCTTTGTTCCAACCGAGTTTTTCGGCTGCTATGCTTTCGTTTACGGGTGGCATTGCGTTGAGGATTTTGAAAAGGTCGTCGTCTTTGCCCAAGAAAACGCGCTGCTGCTTATAAAGAGCGGTACGGAACTTGGCGGCGGAAGAGAAGTCCTTGTTGGTGAGTTTTATGTATATGGGGGTATCGAGGCCGAGTTCCTTGTCGTTGCCGATTTGCAGGATTCGGAACACCTCGTCGTCGGAGTTGCGTATCAGGTGTCGGATTTGGAACGGGAATTCTGCGACACCGTACCAATCGTACTTGCCGTTGATGTACACGCCGTTGACGGTAATCTTCACACTGCTTGTATTGAGGTACAAGGTGTTGCCGTCGTCGTCGGTTTCGTACTCGCCGTCGTCGTCCTTGCCGTCCTTATCGGTGGTGTCGGTGTTGGTGTCCTTTTTGGGCTTGTCGGCTTCTTCCTTCGTTTTGAGAATGGACTTCGCCAAAGCCACTTTCACCTCGTCTAATCCCTTCATAATTAGCAATATCTTAAAAATACGTCCGCCAAATCTTCTTTTCCGTTGCCGTATTGCAGAATGAAGTCGTTGATGCCTATTTTGAGGTTGGGCATAAGGTTCTGAATTGCGGCTGTCTTTTCCTTCCAATGTTCGAATCCGTCCCGATCCGGGAACACGAGGACGTAGTTTTGGAAGTTTTTGAGGAAGTCGAGGCGGTGGGTCTGGAAATTGTTGATGGAGAGCGTTGCTATCCAATTGTACTGCGGCTCGATGAGCGATGCTATAAGGCAGGTCTTTTCGCTTTCCACAAGTGCGACGGGCTTGTCGGGGTAGAGCGACACAAGGTGCTGCCCGAAGTAACACATTTCAGGCTCCGTGGCTCGGTCTCGATGCAGGTATTGCCACATCATTTTGATGCGTCCGCGTTCCGTACCGTCGGCGTCCTGAATCTTTGTGCGGTGTCCGTCGGGATTGTACCACATCACTTTGCCACGGTGTACGCGGTATTGCTCGTCAATCTGCCAAAAGATGATGCCGTAGTCAACGCTGCCGATGCAGTAGTCGCGGAACACCTTTGTAAGTTCGGATTTCTTGAACTTTGGCTGCAAGAAGCGGCTGAGTCCGTTGTTGTACTTATATAAGGTGTAGTTGGACACCTGCTGGCGCGTGTAGTAGATGGGGGCAACTTTTTCAATGATGACCGGGGCGATGGCTGAATTGTCAATTCTGCCTGTCGGGTAGAGCCGGTAGCCACATTCTTTGGTGTGGTCGCAGATGCCGTACTGGTCGCCCGCCGGACGGTTGTCCCGGTCGAGGTATAGAGTGAAGCATTTTTTGCGTCCGCACTTTGGACACGTCCTTTTTGAGGACGGCGAGTAGGGTTCGAGATGGTATTTATAGTTTCGGTTCATTGTTGTTGTGTTGTTGATTGTTGGTGAAAGATAGCGGGCTATTGCCCGATGCCCGCCATCTGTGAGTGTGGTGGGGCGGATGGAATCCGCCCGGAATGGACAGAACGGGGTGCTACTGGAAGAAGTCGAAGAAACTTCTTCCTTTGTTTTCGTTCATTGTGCGGAATATTACCTCGTTGCCTGTCTTGATGGTGTCGAGGTCTTTCTGCATATCGCGGATTTCAGACTTTATGGTGTCTTGGTTTCGCTTGATGCTGTCGAGTTCGCGACGGACTTTCTGCATTTCAATTTTGAAGTCCCGTTCCTTGACGGTTTCGAGGCTATCGTGGTAGTAAGCCATACCGACAAGGAAGAGTGCGATGATGAGTGCTATGATTATTGCGCCTTTCATAGTGATAATTAGAATTGTGTTTGTGGGCGGATGGAATCCGCCCGGAATTGACATTACGTTGGAGTTATTTGGTGTCGTCAAAGAGGTAGCCTTCGACGCGGTAGAGGACGAGGAGCGCGGAGTGATTTTCGTCGTAGGCACTGGACACGCCTTCTACGAAGATGCGGACGCCGTCGTCCTGATAGGCGGTGAAGACGTTGAAGGTTTTGAGGCGCGGATTTTCGCTTTTCAGAACCGACTGGTGCTGCATCAGCGATTCGCGGATCGAGCCAATGTCCTTTTGACGGACGGCTGTGTGGTGGAACTGCCTTGCAAAGTCGGCAAGGAGCGTGAACATCTTGGGCAGACCACTGAGCGGCGGGTAGTTGTAGTTGACGAAATAGTATGTGTTGGGTGTTGTTTCCATAATTATTTTTTTTGCGGGTTGTTTTTAATTGCTTTCTTGATATTTACAAGTTGTTTATCAGAGAAAAAGGAGCGTTGGAAAATGAATTTATCTAACCTCCAAGGAGTTTTGTCAACGTCAACATTATCTTTGATATGTTGGATGATGGTCTTGTCGCGAGACCATTCGATGCTGACACCATTGAGCGTAATGCCATCTGTGCAATGAATACGGCAACAAACAATGTCTGTGTTTTCGTTCGTTAAAAGACAATATTCAATGCCGATGATGCGCAAGGGGTTCAACCATCCAAATCCATTGATAAAAATGTAATCTTCCATAATTAGAATAGTGTTAATTGGGTGAATGATGTTGGTGCGGTGGGGCGGATGGAATCCGCCGGAACGGACTGAACTTCTACGGGGGCGGCGCGGGTGGTCTCGGTGGCGGGGTCGGAGATGGTGGCCGGCTGCGGGGGAAGTTGCTTTTTGGTGGATTGGCGGGCGCGACGAGGCGCGGGCTTTTCGTGTGTGGCGGGGATGGGGGATTCGCCGTCAAGTGTGGCGGCGGACACGACAGGCTGCGCAGGGGCAGGGGCTGAGGTGGAGAGGGTGGCAGCGGACGCGGTGGGGACGGACGCTGTGGAGGCTGCTTTGGTGGTTTTGAGTGTGTAGGCTATTACTATTATGTAGGCGGTGTAGAAGCCGTAGAATAGCGAGGATATGAGGACAAAGGCGGGTTGCTCTACGTTGATGCGGAGATAGACCGCGAAGCCGTCCAATACTGCGAATACCAATACAGGGAAGAGGCGATGGAGCGAGAAGACGGCTACCGTTGTCATAATGGAATATGAGAGGGCAAAGGCGGTGAGGACGACCTTGTCGAATATGGTGACTGGCGCGTCGGGCGTTGCCAACTCTTTTGCCGCGATGAGGAGTTCGCTGTTGGAGTAGAACAGGTGCGCGGCAAGGGTGAAGAGGATTATTTTGAGTTCTATCGAGAGTGCTTTCATTTGACGTTGTTTTTGATGAGTTCGAGGATTTGCTGTTTGGTCATTCCTACGGAGGCGGCGAGGAGACAGGCGCGTCCACCGGGGTAGATTTTTTGTCCGCCGGCGGATTCCCATTCGGCGATGGCGGCGTCGAGTGTGGCGGCGTGGGTGGCGGCGTCGTCATTCAATGACGACGGAAGGGACTGAACGGCTGATGCCGTGGGGGTGGTGGTGTCAAGCGTCGGTTTAATCTGCGTTAAGTAAATGACTATAAACAGGACGATTATCCACGCTGCGTTGATTAATACGACCGTGGAGCGGCGGAATCTGCGCGTAATACGGAGGCACAAGATTAGGCGCGTGAGTTTGGATTGGCTTATGGTGTGTCCTTTGGCTTCGAGTGCAGCCACAAGGTCGTCGGGAGCGTTGACGGGCAGGTGCTCGATGTTGGAGTAGGGGGTGTGGTCGCTGATGAAGTTGCGCTGCGTGAGGATGTCGCAGATGGGTTGATTTTCTGCGACGACGACAGCCGCCTTGTCGGTGACTATGAGTTTTTGGTATATGTTGGTGAGGGTGGCGTTGCGTGTCTGTTGTGCGGGTGCAGCACCGTTGCAGGGGCGTTGCGAGGGCGTTGCAGGGTCGTTGCAAGTACGTTGTAAGGGCGTTGCAGGAGCGTTGCAAGTATGTTGCAAGTTCGTTGCAGGTTCGTTGCAACCGTCGTCAGGGTACTCCACGACCGATGTGTGGTTTGGGTCGTCGGTGGAGTAGAGGGTGGCTTCGAGTTTTAGTTTCCTATTGTCCATTTTCTTAATTTTTCGAGGTTCAACTCTGGGCAGCGGGTGTTCCGTTGGTTGGGGAGTTCGCCGTGCCCTACTATGTGGTCTTTTTTGATGTCGTATTTTATTGCGAGGGCGTTGACAAGTAGGATGAGGTTCAGTTGTGTCCTCGTGTCGTGCTTGTCGGGTGTGTGGATGCAGATTGATACTGCGTTGCAGTTGTAGCCGAGGGCGTTTGCGGTGCAGGCATTGACTTCGTGTAGTTGGTAAATCTTGCCATTTTTGAGGTAGAAGTTGTAGCCGAAGCCACTCTCCCAACCCTTGACGTTCTTGTGGTAGTCTTGGACGGCTTTTACGCTTACAGGCTTGTCTGCTCCGTCGTGGTGGATGATGATGTATGCCGTGGTGTCGCGGTATGTCTCAGCATCGAGGAATATGCCCGTGAGGTCGCGGTATGTTGCCAATGTCGCTATTGCGGCTGCGGCTGCTGCTATACAAACAATTTTGAGCAAAATTCGTATAGTTTTTCCCATTCTCCTGATTTTATGAGCCAAAACAACAAGAATCCGAACACGAATAACGCTGTGAATCCGAGGATTTTGCGTCCGAATGATTCAAGGAACGTTTTGAGGAGCGTCTTCACAAGCCATATCGTGAAGTCCAAGGTCGCCAATATGACTAATGAGGGGAATATCAGGAGTGTTATCATCAGGATTTTCTGCCACGTGTAGCCTTGCAACTGGTATCGCAACAGGAGCGATGTGCAGGGGAAGTCGGGGTAGCGCGGCATTTGTGTGGGACCGGGGTCGTTGATGAGCGGCTCGGTGTAGGTGGTTTCTATGTATTCTTTTGTCATTTTTGCTACTGGTTTAGTTTTGTGATTTCGTTTTTTAGGTAGTCGCGTGTGGCCTCGAAGGCTGCGATGCGGCTGCGGGCTTCTTTGAACTGGCTTTCGAGTTCGTCGCTGATTGTCTCGAATGCTTTTTCAAGGAATGGGAGTTGGCTTTTGCTTGGAGCGGGGCGGTACAACAGCCAATCGCCGACGGTTTCGGGGCTGCGTCCTATCGCTTTTGACAGCTTGTTGATGGTGCATCCCCGCCTCGTGCGCTCGATGAGGTGGTAGAGTGCTTTCAGGCGGGTGTATATTGGTGTGTAGTCGGTCATTGCGCTGTGGGTCGTTTTTTTTGATTGTATTGGGCGGATGGAATCCGCCCGGAATTGACTGAACAAAGGGGCTTATTTGCCTTTGAACTTATCCCTAATGGTTAGAATGAAGGCGACGACGACAAGTATTACTGCCGCTAAGATTGCCATTCCTATAAGGGCTTCGATGAAGCCACCGATTGCTGCTAACATAGTGTTTAGTTTTTTTGTTGTTTGTAATTTGTTTTCTTTGTAGTAGGCGGCGGAGGTAGCGAGCCTCCGTAATGCCTTTGCATTGACCGCCTTGCAATAAATAAATGATGTAAGGGATTAATACAGGTGGGTGTTTCACAACAGCCTTATTTGACCTGCAACAAAAATAATATGTCAAAAATCAAAAACTATCTTGAACTTCAATGTCTTTTAAAAAGACCGCCGCTGTGCCAAGTCTTACCTCTTTGAGGCGGCGGTCAGGAACGAACAGGCAGTTTCAGTGCCACTGTTTGTTCTACTGAAAGGCTTTTCCTACAACCTAAATAGATTCTTTCGTTTCGTCTTCGGTGGCTTCCACTGGTGCGAACTCGCGGAGGATGCTCTCTACTTCCTGCTGGTCTTTGGCTGGTACGCCTGATTTAAGCCAGTTGTAGAATGTTGCGTCCGTGATACCGAAGGTATCGCGCAACTGTTGTTTGATTGCGCGGCGCGTCTGTCGGTTGCGGGTTCTGTTGTAAAGGTCTGTAAGCATATCGTTTGTTTTATTGTGTGTGCCGCATAAAATGCGGCGGAATTAACGGTACTTTGTTTCATAATCCTGCTTCGGTGCGGGCATCCGTTAGGATTTGGGCGATGGCGTTGTGTGATGTTTTGGCGAATGTAAAGGATTCGCTTTTGAAGTATTCGTCTAAGTCCACGACAACGTTGTACGGCGCGTATCCGTCGGAGATGTCTATGACCAATATCCTTACCCAAGTGAACATCGGGTCGTAGTCCACAATTTTGTAGGCTATGCCGTTGCACTTTCCTGAGCGGAAGTCTGTAAGCCCCGCAAGCGTCTGCAAGGCGAGACAGGTGAGGTGTTTTATGTTGTTTTCCATTTTTTATATACAATTTTTTGTTTATCTTTGCGTTTAAATATTGTCAAATTTGAATGATTTGACAATGCAAAAATAAAGAGTATGTACATACAATCCAAAGAATTTGGATATTATTTTTAGTTAACAAATCTTAAATATATAACAACAAATTGATTATGAATAAATTAGACAGATACAAAATACTGATTAGGCACGCCAAAGAACGTGGGTATATTACCTCTCAAAAGGACTTGGCATACAAAATAGGGTATAAGGATGAAGTAAGTTTTTCGCAAATAATCAATGGAAAAACGAAAGAACCCAAAGATTTTATCCAAAGAATTTGCAGTATTATTCCCGGTTTGAATGAGAACTGGCTACTGTTTGGCGAGGGTGAAATGCTTAAAGGGCAGGGTGAAGGTGTGTCTATAAGCAACATCAACGGCGATAATATTGGCTGTGGACACGACAACACAATAAACAATAACGACCTGACTATCCACGCCTTGCTTGACCAAATGAAGGTGAAGGATATACAAATAACGAAATCACAAGAGCAAATTACGAAATCACAGGAACAGATCTCGAAGTCGCAGGAACAGATAGACAGGCTGATAAGTTTGTTGGAGAAGAAGTAGGGTAGGGCGGATATAATCCGCCGGAATGGACAGGACCGAAAAAAAGTAGAAATATGAAAGAAAAGGATACTAACGAAAGTCTCGCTAAGGAAATTTTGGCGGAGATAGGCAAGATATACCCTGTAAGGTATGAAAAGCGTTCCGCCATCGCACCCGTTCTGTGGGTATGTGGGGCGATGTTCACTACGTCGTTGATTTGGTGTGCAGTGAATGTTTACTTTGGAAATTGGGATGAAAAGTATATCGAAAAAATTTATAATTTTGCATCCACAATCGCCGAGGTGTCTTTTGGTATAGCCCTTGCTACGGTGGTATTGTGCCTTATCTTTGCGCCCAATAGGCTACACTCGGAGCATTATCTGATAGAAATGGAGAAAATAAAAGCGGCTAAATCGAGTGGAAGCACAGAGGACAATGAAACACCTGTGGAAGAAGAAAATGCTAACGAAAAAAACGACAATGATGGAAAAGAAGCCGGACAAAAAGATTAAACGGTCGTATTTGATATGCTTTAATAATTATACGACGGACAGGGACACCGTGTTGGAGACCTTAAACAATGTAGGGTTGCGCACGTGGAGGACGGAACTGCCCGGATGTATTATGCTTAAAACGGTTGCGTCCACCAAGGCTGTAAGCGATGTATTGGTGAAGATAATGCACGAAAAACCTTTTATTGTGGCGGAAATAAGCGGCAATCGCAACGGCAGATTATCTCAAAGGGGATGGGACTTCCTCGCGGATTCTAAGAATACAGAGGTAAAATATTGAACATTTTTGGACTAAAAAAGGCGGGCGTTTCGCAACGTCCGCCAAGTGTTGAACCTGTCGAAAAATATTTTATGGATATTTTTCTCCGCAAATGTAGGGATTTTTATTGAATTTCACAAATCTTATTTTTCAGAATACTTCAAACTCTTTGCCCACTTCGCCGAAACGGTTTTTGGTGGTGGTGGCGATGCCGGGGCTTTTGAATACAACGGTGATGTCGCCCTGATGCTGCTTGACGATGGAGCCGCGCACTCCGCCTTTTTGGTTGGCGAAGGATATGGCGACAAATCCCATTTCGGGAAACAGGTCTTTTTTCATCTTCCACAGTTCCTTTTCGTCGAGGTTGGACATCTGTATGGAATCGAAAAACGCGAAGTCGTAGCATCCCGATTTCAAAACTCGCTCGATGCTTGCAGGGCTGTCGCTATCAAAATTGAGGTCTAAGCGCGATGATACGCTCTCGCCCAAAAACTCAAATATGCGCTTTGTGCGGCTTTGGTTCATCTCGTTTTCAAAGAAGATGACCCTTCCGAAATTCTGTGCGAGGTAGTTGGCGAATTTCAGGCAAAATGTTGTCTTGCCGTGTCCGGGTGGCGAGGAGATTACCATATAGAAGTTGCGTTCAGGCTCGCCGATGAAGTCGAGCCATTCGCCTTTGAATTTGAGGCCCGGCGCAAAATTGGTACTCATAAGGTCGGTGGCGGCAATCGATCCGAATCCGCAGAATGATGGCTGCCGGTTGCCGTGTGTGCCTTTTGTGTTGAATGTGGTGGGGACGATGCCGCCAAATCCTATTTGAAATCCGTTGTTCATTGTGTTGGTTGTATTTTTTAAGGGACGCACACGCGGGTGCGCCCCCTTTGTTGGTTGTGTCATAGAGGAGCGTACACAAGGTACGCCCCTACATTGGTTGTATCATAGAGGAGCGTACACAAGGTACGCCCCTACACGATGCGGAATCCCGAAAGGCTCTCTTTTTTGAGTTCAGGTTTCTTTGCCTTTTTGCTGACCGTGAAGTCTTTGCCATTGATTGCGGACTTGCATTTGGATACGAGGTCGTCGTATTTCGGGATGTCCACCTTCTTGGCGTTCTTGTTGGCGTAAGGAAGGAGTTTGTCTTGAATTTCGCGGATGATGTCGATGTGTGGAGTCTTGCCGCCGCGCTTTGCGTCGAAGTTGGCTTGGATTTCCATTACGTACTTGCGGACGCGCCACGTGTCCTTTGTCTGTCCGGCAAAGGATTTCACAAATGATTTGAGCGTCGTGAGCCACGCGGGGGATTCGCCCACTTGGGGTTTTGCGGGTTTCTTGTCTTTCTTGGGGTTGGGCTCTTTCTTGGGCTTGTCTGACTTGGCCAATGCCTCGTTGACATCGGCGAGCCAAGCGTCGAATTTGCTCATTGTGTCTTCGTCCAATTCGTCGTAGATGTCTGCGAACTCCAAGTATGCAGCCGAGGGTTCGGTTACATAGTCGGGCATTTTGCCCTTGATCTCGTCCCACTTCTCGACAAGATTTTTTGCTGTGATTTTCATATTGTCCTTATTTTTAGTGGTTAATATTTGTGTTTACGCTGCTTTCATTTTGAGCCTTGCGCGGTCGGCGTCCGCGATGGCTATTTTGGCTTTTGCGAGGCGGAGGCGTTTTGCCTTGTCGGTGCCGGGCGCGGTGGGCGCAACGGCGGTGGATGCGCACTGGGCGGCGAGGTGCTGCACGGCGTCGGCCTCGGAGCGTTGGATGCTGCCAAAGTAATCCTCAAACTGCTTGGGGGTGATGCCGTTCTGTTTGCAGATTTCGGTCATATCCACTTTCTGTGTGGATATGTTTTGCGGTGCGGTGAAGTCGTTGGTGATGATGCCGACCTGCTTCTGCATCTCGCGGTAGATGTCGCCTTCGGGCGTTGCGGGGAACGTGCCGCTCTTGATTGATTGTAATGTTGCTTTGTCCATTTTTGTATGTGGTTTTTTGTGGTTATTTGTTGAGTTTTGCAAGTTTAGCCTCGGATTGGAGAAGGTGGATGCTTATCAAATCCTCTTTGTCTGCGTACCAAGTTTTTCTGTCCCAAATACGAGGGTGCAACTCTTTTGTGTACGTAACCAAGCAATCGTATTGGTAAGGTAATTTTGGAGTGGGGAACCACTCTACGGTAACGGGATAGCCGTTGTACTTACCTTTTCCAACGTAGATGTGTGTTGGTTCGGGTGGAGTATCGCCCAAATCCCCCAATACTTCCGGCGACACGTTCTTGATGTCGGCGGGGGCGATGGATTCGTCCCAAACGCCTGTTTCAAGGAGGTTAAGTATTGCTTTTGCGATGTCCTTCAACTGTTGGCTGCCAGTGTACTCCTCGAAATAGACGTACTCTACGGCGCGGATTTTCGGATCTGATACAAAGGTAGAGGGTTCGTACTTTGGCTTGAAGGTTACGCCGTATTTGTGTTTGGCGGTGTTGTTCCTACGTTGATAGTTGGTGACATTGGCATTGTGAAGGCTTATCCGCAAGGAATAAGAATTGCCATTGTCCTCGATGACAATTTTGTATTTGCTCTCCGTGCTGCCCTCTGCTCCGATAAGGCTACCGATGCCCAACACAAACGTGTGGCTGTCGGAAATGGGATTTTTGTCCCAATCTGCAATTTTTTTCGCCAATTTTTTTGCAAATTCATCACGTTTGCGTACCTTTGCGCCTGAAAGGTAGTTAGACCCCGATTGATTGGCTGTGCCGACATAGGGGCGGTTATGTTGCCCACTACTTTGGCACGTGTTCATCTCAAACAGGTTGTTTGGGGAACGTCTAACGTCTTTCTTTCTAAACGAAATTATGACGGTTGTCGGTTGTCCGGCAGCCGTTTTTTCGTTTTTGGGAGTGCCGTTTGTACCAAACAGCGATTCGATGTCGTATCTCAACTTCTGCATCTCCAACACGTTGAAAAATGCGTCGAAGGCTTGACGGATTGGTGCGTCTTTGTCGTTGTTGAAATCCGGGTATGGATTGTGCGGGTACATAGACACAAGGTGTTCGTCGTACTCTCCCAGTTCTCGCATTTTGCCGTCAATGTACACCTCAAATGCCCTCGACAACAGTTCTTGCGGTCGCAGCCAATATTCATCGCCTGTCTCGTTCTGTACGCTCTTGGATTTGATGTAGTATGAAGATTTCGCTATTGCGTTGTTGAGGTCTGTGAAAGTCTTTTGCGTGTCGGTGTTCGTGCCGCACCATTCGTCTTCGAGGTCTCGGCAACTCATAAGTTTTTTAGTGTCTTTGTCGTCGAGGTTCAATCCGAATGAGTACGAAAGGTAGTGGTCGAGGGCGTGAAACCACTCGTGCGCCACGTGCTTGTAGTCAGCGAGCGACTTGAAGTTGAGCACGCGGCGTGCCGAGTTGTAACAGCCGCCTGTAAGGAAGCCCATTTGCTGCACACCGATATTGAGCGTCAGGTTGCGTCCAAGCCCTATGGCGAGCATAGGCTGATGGATGCACCTTGCTAAGAGTTGGAACGTGCCGTAACTGATATTAAGCATATCCTGCTCCTGCTTTTCGTCGAGGTTGCTGTCCACGTTCACATACCGAAACCCAAACAGGCGTTTGAGTTCGTTAGCGGTAACGTTGCCGTTGCGCGGAGGGTATTGTTCGCGTTGCCTGACTATCAATAGTTTGACTAATGATGTAAGTAGTTTGCTCATTGTCATTTCTTATTAAGTTTTACCAATCTTACGAGGTGGACTAATAGCGGGGAGATTTGTTCGTCGTCGTCGCCGTAGTCCTTGCCGGGCAGTTCGTTGTTTAGGATGCGCCGTGTGGGGTCGAAAGGATACTGCATAACATAGTTGGTGTCCTCAAATTCCTTGATACGGCTCTCGATAGACTTGCCGACGATGTTCATCTTCTTTTTCTTGTCAACTATGTAGTTGTAAATCTCCTGATAGTGGTCTTGCGAGGTGATGAATTTTGCGTCCTTCTGCAATTTCTCAACCTCATTGTCCAACTCCTCTATCACCTTGTCGATGTCGCTATTTCGGTCGAATCCACGCTTTGCAAGCACACCCGCCTCCGTCTTAGCCACAGTCTTCAAGTGTTCAGAGAGAGAGTCGGTGTTCCAAGTGTTGTGCGCGGTGTAAATGTTGCCTAACTTGCGCGACATCTGTACGATTTCCTTGTCGTCGTCGAAACTTGTCTTGTGGATGAAGCGCATAAGTTCATCGTAACGCTCCAACAGTTTTACGGCCTTGTTTCGCTCGTCGGCGGTCATTTTTTTCAGGTCGTCCTCTGTTGGGCGGTTGTAGATGGTTTCCACGTACCTGCCCATATTATCAAGAGAACGGCGGATGTCTTTCAACACGCGGTCTCGGTAGTCGTTGAGTTGCGACATCTGATATTTGAAACTGTTTAACGCGCCTTTTTCGCCGTTCAGAATACTGTATTCGCGCTCCATATCCTCTTTCTCCTTGTTGATTTGCACGTTTACGAGCATATCAATATCGGTGATAAGCGCAAACTTGACCTCTTTCGGGTCGAGGGAATCCACATTGAGGACGTTGCCTCGGTCTGCTCGATACCAAATGTCGTTGATTCGGTCAGTCTTTTCCTGCAACTTTTGGAAAATGAACGTATCCATCGAGTTTTGCATCAATGGCATCACGATACGCACGTATTGGAAGATGTTGCCCTGACGGTACAACCTGCCTTCCAACTGCTGAACGTCGGTAGGATTCCAGTTAGGATATAGGTTGTACAGCACGGTGGAGCGTTTTTGAAGGTTGACACCTTCCTTGATGGTGCTTGTGCCAATGATGACTTTGATTACGCCATCGTTGAACGCCCTCATTATAAGGTCTTTCTTGGTGGTGCTCGATTCGCCTGAAATGATAGCCACTTCGTCTATCTTCTTGGTTTTCTTCTTGCCGTTCTTGTCCTCGATGTCCTCCACCACGTATTCCACGCCGCGACGGAAGCCGCATTGCTCCTCCAAATATTCCTTGATGAAGTCGAAATACTGCTTGCCTCGATCGGCGTAGATTATTTGACCGGAGCATTGTTCGTTCCTTTGCTCGTGCCATTCCTTGATGGACTTTATACATTCGCAAGCGTACCTTATCTTCGGGCTTTCGCTAATGAACTCCTCGTAGTCGTAAGGCTCGCGATTGATTTCGTGGATGTCATCCATCGTCAGGCCCATCTTTTGTACCTTGTTGTAAACGTCAGAAGGTATTTTGAAAAGGAACGGAGAAAGTGCGTTGTTCAACGAACTTCCCATACCTGACAAGATACTGTCTCCACCCTTGCCTTGTCCCTTGCTGCCACCCTTGCCAGCCGTATTAATCAAGAAGTTGATTATCTTTTGGTTCAACTCCTGACGCTCAGTCATTTTCAGATATGAGAGTATCTGATTGTCTTTCGACAGCATTTTGCCCGACTTGTACAAAAGGGGAATGTTGATTTTTGCGGGACGCTTCACACCTGCCTCGTCGCCTGTCTTGTAGTCGAAATTGGCGTAAATAAGGCCTTGCAGAATCATTCGATTTCTGAATGATTTGGTAACGTAGTCGTTGCGGATATTGAGGCTTGCGTCCACTATTTCGTCGTATTCCTCGTTGACAAAAGTCTCGAAGAAACGGTGTACATTCTCGATGTTGCGCTTGTGAAGTTCGTCCATCGCCACGAAGGACAGCATACTGAAAATTTCCAAGGGCGTGTTGGTGAATGGCGTTGCAGTAAGCAACATCACGTTGCCGCCGTACATACGCTGTATGTAGTTGCAGAAAATGAACCCTTTGAGACCGATGTCGGAAGGCTCGCTTGCCGAAGCGTGGAAAGACCTCGACTTTTGGCTGCTGTCGGCGTGAATCTTGCTGAAAACGTTTTTGTAGCGGTGAGCCTCGTCTATCACGAGGTAGTCGAAACCGCACTTGTCGAAATCGAGTTTGCCGCCCTTTTGTCCGCGTCCCAAGAGGGAATCTATCTTTTCGTTGAACTTGGCATACGCCTTGGCATCCATATTTTGAGATGCTTGGCTCAGAATATTTTTGAGGTCGGTTGCTACACCTTCGCCCAAAGCGTCACTGAATCCGAACTTTTTGAGGCCTTCGTTTGTTATAAGCGTGATGGTGTTGTTTTTGATGTCTTTTTCGTGCGCCTTGATGTCGGAGCCAAGATTGAACCAATAGTTGACCGTAATACCAGTATTGGACAACAGACCGTTGACACCTTCCTTGCCGATGATTTCCATAATCCAGTTTTGGTAAGTGGAGTTAGGCACGACGATGAGCGGGCGCATACATTTGCCTTGCTGCATCGCGCTCGCTACTTCGGCAATGGCGGTGAAGGTCTTGCCTACACCTACATCAAACGCCACGCAGCCAGAGGACGACAGTTCCATAAAAGCCACGCCCTCACGCTGTGCCGGGCGTAACTCAAATGTGCCACCGCGCACAATGCGGCTCATAGGCATCGCGACAGGTACTTTGTGAGACGGCACGGAAGGATAGCCGTTGAAACGTCTGTTCCAGTCCATATCGAGACGCTGCTTGTCCTTGAAGGTAAGACATTCTTCTAAGAACACGCCGAAAATCCTTTCACACTCGGAAAAACAGCGGCCTTTGTATAGTTCCCACGCTGCCTTGTCCCATCCGCGAGGCTGACGTTCTTTGCGGAAACATACATTGATGATGGAATGTCCCTGAATATTTGAGTATCGAAACAACTCGCGGGGAAGGTCGTATTGGAGGTAGTCCTCGTAAGCGTCCGAGAGAGACATTCCCGCAATGTCGGGGCAGAGGATTTCAAAAGGTGCTTTTTCGTCAAGCTCAAAGATTTCAAAGTCTCGTGCATACTTGGAGAAAGGGGAGATACTTGGACGGTTTTCCTTGATGGGGTCGAGGAACGAAAGTTGCTTGGGCTTCACACCGTCTATCACCTTCTTTTGGTTCTCATATACGCGCTTGCCGTATTTGCTCTCAATAAAATCCCTGTCATTATCGAGTTCGATGATGCGGTCGTAGATGTTTGCATAGACATACACGGAGTAAGGCAAGAAACGTCCGCTGTTGTAGAACAATACGCCGTCCTTCACCATCTTGTCTATTTCCTTTTGGTCGGCTTCGTAAGGGTTTTGTGTGATTTTGACATTGCCCTTAGCCACCATACACAGTGCGCCAGTCTTGTCGGTGAAGTAATACCAGTCGTCCGCTTCCTTGGCGGTGCAGAGTTGACCGAGGCTCGCACCAGCGGGAACAACTTTGAGCGTAACGAAGTTGGCGTCTTTGATTTCCGCCTCGCTGACCGTAGTGAGCAACTTTTCGTTGTTGCCCTTGCCTTTTGTGTAATACTTTTCCCAGCCCTTCATAGGAACGCCTATTGAACGCTTGTAGTAAACCCACGCTCGGATTTCGTCGTCGTTCATCAGTCCGTTTTCCTTGTTGAGAGCGCAAATGCTTTCTTCCATCGGCACGACATCCTTGCTGTCGGTGCGACCGAGACCTGCAAGTCCGTTGAGCCGTTTTGCCTTTTTAAGCACGTTGGCGATGACATCCTTGTTGGCTTGAATCGCAGTCCGTGCGCTTTGGCTGATTTTGCCAAGGGCTGTTTTCGGGGGTATGAATTTCTTTACCATATTCGCTATTTTTTAGATGTTTCTTGTTTTTAGTAGTACGATGAGCATTTCCAACAGAGGACTGACAGCCGTTTTTGTGTCAGCCATTGCCGCCTTGTGGATTTTTTCCACGTCTTGCCGCGTACCCTTGACCACAACGGGGAAAAAGAGGCTCGAACCGCCGACCATTTTCCCTGCGACCTTTTCGGGGTGCATAGCAAACCACGTGGAGTATGTGGCAAGTTCCACAAACGACAACGGATCGTCGCTCTTGTCGTGCATACGTGCCTTAATCCACATATCGAAGTCCTCGCGCATAGATTCGGGAATAAAGCCGTTTTGCAACCACTTCTTTTCCTGACCTTGATAGTATGGAGTATGCTCTACTATCGTCTGTATCCTTGCGCGGTAGTATCTGTTGTCGTGTGTCATAGTTCGCTCTCTAATTGTGGTATGCAACTGCTTGGTGTGATGTGGTCGTTGATTACCATATTGATAATCATTTCCTCTACCTGCAAGTAGCCGCCCTTCTGACTAAGCCTTTTGTAAAGGTTCGGGCAGTTAGTCTCGTTGACGTTTTGCAGTGCTGTGCGTATCTCTGTACGCAGTTGTTTTTCAATGTTTTCCATATTTGTTACTATTTTTTGCGTAAAACAATAATGTCTGTGCATATATCTGTGCGCTCAAAGACCTTTGGCAGCCTGTAAGCGTCCACGAGGTCGGCTATTTCGCCGATTCTCTCCTTCGCTCCCTGATATGCGTTGCCCGTACTCATAAAGTTGGTGCTTGTGATGAACACGAGCAAACCGCCGCTCCGCAACAAGTCAAGGCACTTGTACATAAAGAACATCTCTATTTGTACGAATTTGTCTTTGCCGCTGAAATACGACGAATACCTGTTGACGTGCTTGCCGTATGGCGGATTGCCGATTGCGAGGTCGTAGGGGGCGTTTTTGAGCCACGGACGCTTTGCCTTAGTGCTGAACCTTGGCGGTTCGAGGAAGGCGGTCTCAAAGTAGTTGTCGTATATCGTTACGTTAGGGAATAGTTTTTTGCATATATCACGCGACGTTTGGTTAATCTCAAAAGCGTCGATGTGGGTGTAGTCGTTTCTTTCGTATATGGGTCTGATGATGTTGCCAGTGGCGCAACTCGGTTCGAGGACTTTGCCCGCCTTGTAGCCGTATTTTACCGCGAGGTCATACATAAATTCGCAGACGTAATCGGGCGTATAGTATTCGTCGAGGATGCCGCGCTCGGTAGTGCCTTTGCGTCCGCCGTTGCCTGTATATGGGGTGTCGGTGTTGGTGTATGGTTCGCCGCTGAACTTTTGTCGCATTTCTTTGGCGTTTGCGTTTTCTTTGTTATCTTTGCGCTGAACTTCGGAATCTAATTCAGAGTTCAGCGGCGATGCAACGGACGAACAGGTCCCAACTTCGCCGCTTTTTTCTATCTGTAATGCTGTGATGCAGTATGTTATCTTTTTGCCATTTTTGCGCTCTCCGACCGTCAATTTTGCTGTGCCAAGACCCTTGAATTTGACGAGATGTGGATGGCGGTCGGGGTCGTATATGACGGACGCGCCGGAGAGAGGTGTGTATGATATTTTTTTAGTTTTTTTCATAATATTTTTGCTTTAAAATTTTGTGGTTTAATAAATTGTGTTTAAGTTTGCCGTAGATATGGGTCATAAGCCGATGGCGGCAACTTCCTTGTAATAAAAGTTGCAGAAGCACCTAAGACGAGGCTGGGCAAGGCAGCCCTAACCCCTGCGGCGGGTTACCATATCTTCTTTTTTTTCAACAAGTTTTTTGTGTTGCGGGGTTGTGCCGTTTTGACTTCTAATTGTTCCAACTCTACGCAATGTTTGTTTTCGATGTGTTTTATTTGGTTTTCGGACACGTAGATGTCGGCGCATTTGAGGTGTGCCTCTTGCGCTATGGTGGCTTTTAGTCGTCCGACTTTTAGGTAGGGTTTTCTTATTTTATTCATAATACTTCTTCTTTTAGTTGTCGGGGGCAAATATAAATATTATGATTTTAAGGTGCAAGCAAGTTTTGAAATTCAACAAGGGGGGGGCACTTCAAGTGCGCCCCCCCTTGTCTATTACCTTGGGATCGTCGTTGCGCCGTCGGTGGCTGCGGGCTTTTTTGCAGCCTTGATGATGCTCACGGGGAGTGCTATCACCGACGATGCTATCAGGAACGTCAAAAACCAATGTTTTGAACACCACGCGCCAACGGTGTTGGGAGATTCGGGCTGTGTGGTGTCGCCGAGTTTGCTGATTGTGAATTTAGCCATTTTCTTTTGCTTTTGGGTGGTTGATGTATTTCATTTTGTCGTTAAAAGCCATTATGCTTTTCAAGAGTTGGGCGTCCATCGTTTCCGCTATCAGGCGCACGTCCTTGTTGAGGCAGTGTGTGTCCCAATACGGTTTTTGTCGGTCTATGAACGTATGGGAGGGATTGACGCGAGGGTCGAGTATGAACAATTCGCGCAATTCTTCGTATGATACGCAAAGATGTTCCGCCATTTCGTAGAATTGTCCGCAAAAACTTACCTTCGTGGCAAGCCAAGCGTTTTCCATATATTTGACGAGTTCCGCCGTGGTGCTGTCGGTGATGCGGAAGGTGTGCCGGGCATCGTGACAGTGCTGTAATGCCTGTTGTACCTTTATGCAGTCCAAAGGATTGCCGCCCAAGATTGTGAAGTCGAATTGGAAGTTGTTGCAGTGCTGTGTGCCGCCGTAGTATTCAGGTGAAAATATGATTGGCACGTCAAACTCGCAGCGCAAGTTGTTGGTCGTTTTGGGTGGCACGGTGGATTTGATGACAAACACGCCTCCGTCGGCGAGGTGCTGTTTGTAGTCGATGATTACAGAGCGCACTGCCGAGAGGTCGCATAGCGTGTCGCTGTTGAGGTACGGCGTATCGACGCACACGAAGATGATGTCGTATGTGTCGTATTTCCTTCCTTGGAACAACGACGGCTGCTTGATGTCCGACAAGTCGGGGTACAAAGGGGCAATTTCCTTTTCGAGGTTTTTGCCCGTTATGCCGTAGCCAACGATGAGGGTTTTAGTTTCGTGCATATTTCATTCTGTCGTTAAGTGTTAGACCGTATTTGTTTAGCAAATAGTCCCGGTCGGCGTCGGGGATGGTGTTTTCCCATAAAAATTCTTCCACGTATGGTCCTAACCGACTATTGACGTTGCCACGCAGTATTTTTTGCAGCCACTCCTCAAATGAACGGTAAAAATAATGATGAAGGGTGCATTGGTTGTCCTGATATATATCTTTCAACCAATTATACTTTTGCACGGCTAATGCCTTGTTGTTAAGATATGCGTGATGAGGATATTGCTTTTCTAAATATTCCATTTGTACACATATCTTAACCATACGTTTTAGCGAAAGGATATGACCTCCAAATCTTTCTGATAGGGTTTTTGTCGGGTCGTTGAAAGCCAGACCGTTAGCACCGTGCAATATTTGATGTATTCTCAGTGATAAGAAATTTTCGTTTTCCTTGCAAAGTCGTGTTAAGTCGCCTTCAATCATCTCGTCCGTGTCTATGAAGATACACCATTTGGTTTCTTGACGGTGGTCTTGTACAAACTTAGCATAACAATCCAACTGTGAGTTCATTGTTGTGTTGAAAACCTCAATGGTACATTTCCCAAGAAATTCGGGATAGTTTTTGAGATATTCACTTGTTGGTGTCTGACTTTGGTTGTCGTAGATATAGAAATGCTCAACACCAGCCTGAACACCTTTGTATAAGTGTTCAGGCAAGTATTGAGGTTCATCTCTTGTTATCAAACATTCCGTCAGATAGTACATAGCTTATTGTTTTTAACTTCCACTACCACTTGCTGATTGCGCCAACTGACTAAGGTCGTATGGCGTAATAGTTCCCGGTCTTTGTATCGGATACCAATCTTGTCCGTTTTTCACGAACATCGCAGTTTCGTTGGGTTTGAGGACTGTGATGCCGTTTGCCCCGTCAATTGCGCTGCCACAAGAAATGTAAGCGTCATAGTTGGAATTCCACCAATTTTTGTTGACAATTACGACAACGTTGCCAACATCTGTTTGGTGATACGCTTTTTCTGTTTGCAGTATGTCTGCTACGGTAAGTGGTTCGTAGGGTGTGCAATCATAGTGCCTTTGTACTTGAATGATGGTATAGGCATCACTTGCGGTATTTTCATCCAAATTGATTACTGAAATTACATTGCCGTCTGCAATACCTCCCAATACGTGCCAATACGGATAGGAACTATCGCCATAGTTAATGAAAGCCTTGCAGTGTCCTGATGGAATTTCTGTTACAACATCTTTCCAATTTGCGCCAAAGGATTCATTTGTTTTAACTTTCATCGGTATTGTGCCATTTGCATTAGTCAAATAGTAGTCCCATTGGTCGTTGTAAATGATAAGCACATCGGGTGCAGGTGGCAATTCTCCTCCATTATCCACGTTGTAATACGTGTTACGTATTTGGTCAACCGTGTATGAAGAATCCTCTGATTCGGGAATGCTTCCGCTTTTTGAATATTCCCAATAGATTTTTTCGATGGTTGAACCTTTTGGCAAGTTTTCGAGAGAATTACCGGGGTCGCCCTTATCGCCCTTTTCTCCTTTGAGCGAATTGAGGAAGTCGGTTTCTGTGCCTTGGTTGCCCGCGTCGAGCCAAATTTCGTAGGCGGATTTGCCGTCTGTGCCATTTGCGCCGTCGTTGCCATTTGTGCCGGGTGCGCCGCTATCGCCTTTGTCGCCTTTTGCGCCTTTGATGGCGTTGA
>DGIK01000137.1:0-2783 GCA_002393195.1 Bacteroidales bacterium UBA3824
ATGAATTACGAATTACGCATTTTAAATTTTTAATTTTTAATTTCTAATTTCTAATTTTCCATCACGGTTGCGCTTCGTAGAGTTCCGACATTTTTTTCAAAATAGTCGTTGTCTTCGAGCGCATAAAACGCAACGTCTTGTATGCCGCCACCCATTGTATGCCGGTGCGCGTGGACGCCACAAACATTTCATCTACTTTGGTATTGATGTCATCCGCATACAACGGCTTGTCGCTTACTGTTTCGTAACCCAACGAAGGAGCCACTTTTTCCAAAATGACACGCCTCATCACGTCGGCGCGGCAACCATCGGCAAGGGGCGGCGTGTAGATTGTATTATCCTTGATAATAAACAGATTGCCACTATTGGCAGTCTCCACAATACGACCGGAGTTATTGACGGTGATGATGTCGTCGAGCCGCTCACGGATGCAGTGCTTGCGGAGGGCTACACGCAGGATTTCATTGTCGGAGGTGTAATAATTGGACAATGGCGATATTGTCATCAACATATTTTTGGGCGCGATGCCGAGTTTGAGTCCTGTGGCATTGAGCGAATAGCCGAGTTCTTCGAGAGGCTCGCAATGCACGGTGTATTCGATGGTGTCGGGCTTGATGGATTTGGGATTATAAGCCGACCTAAACACGGTAATCGTGATTATCGACCCACGGAAAACACGGTTTTTGGTGATTAGTTTGGACACTTCGCGGGCAAATGCGCCGTCCTTGTTGAGGAATTTTTCGGGAATTGCCATCATAGCCGCCTCCATACCAAGTTTGAGGTGCGTGAGGTGCATATCGAAAAAACACAGCCTGTCGGCGCAGGTGTGGATGGTCTCACGGATGCAGTCGCCATACGCAAAGGCACGGTTGCCGATGCCAAAGAGTGTGCTCGTTACCGTGTGCGGGCTGCCGTTGAGCAGCATATATGTGCACGACAAGATTGCCATTTGCAAGTTGGGTTAATTGGTTGATATATCTTATTTTAGCAATTGCCCTACGAACAGCGATATGAGCGACGGTCTTATCATTATCGGGAACAAAAACCCATACACCGCACCCACAAAATGCGCCGAATGTCCGATATTGTCCATGCCGCGCCTGTCCATGTAAAAGCAATATGCCAAATACAAAATTCCAAACAACCATCCCGGCGTGGGTATCGGGATAAACATCAGCGAAATCCTCATCGTAGGATTGAAGAATATCGCCGCAAATATCACCGCCGACACAGCACCCGACGCACCTACGGCGTTATATCCGGGATTGTCTTTGTGCCTAAACAAATCGACGCTCGTAGATACCGCAAGAGCCGACACGTACATTATTATATATGTGATGGTGCCAGCCTTCATACCAAGCACCGCCCTGAAACATTCCTCCACAAAGTCGCCGAAGAAGTACAGGGTCAACATATTGAACAGCAGGTGCCAATAGTCGGCGTGTATCAAGCCGTAACTGAACATCCTGTAAGCCTGCCGCTTCTGCCATATCAGATAGGCATTGAACCGGAGTTTGGACATCCACTCAGGCCTCTGCAACGATTCGGGCATGATGCTGCCGCGCTCAAAGGCGGCGAGCGATATTACCGACGTGGCTATTATCAAAAGTATGCTGGTGCTTAACATATCACGTTGAAATTGCTCTGTTTTCGGCTGACAAAAGTATTAAAACTTTGATACATAACGAAAAAAAAGCGGAAAAAAATTTCAATCGCCAAGATATATCACCTTCAATGTGCGGACGTATATCGTTGACGGGAAGTCGCCGGGCTGGAAGATGACGTTGCAGCGGAGGGCGGGTACTGGACCGTCAAATTCAAAACGCTTCACTTGCCATTCCGTGGTAAACTCCACTGTGGTGTGAACGGGCTCCACATTCCAATCCCAACGCATCTCAGCAATGAACGAACCGGGTTCGTCACCTCTGATTTCTACTTCGATGGCGTATCTCTTGTTTAATACAACGGGAACTCCGTTGGCGGCAAAATACTGATACCACATCCTGCTGCCGTCCGCATTAAATTGCGGCTCGCTGACAAATCCGTTCTCCGAATCAATTATTGGAGTAATCATATTACCGTCCGACCAATATGGGTAGCTGTCAAAACTTCTAAAATCGTAAGCAACGACTGTGGAGCCAGGCTCTTTATCACGGATTTCCCTCGGCTTGGCGGGCTGTATGGACGATTTTTCGATGAAATCGACTTTCATCATACGCCCGTCGCCATCCTTTTTGAGAAACGAATTGACATCCTCTGACTGGCAATCACCATTGACAACCACTTCCACACCGTCAACCTTGAAACTGATATTATCGAAATAATACTTGTTGGCATAGACGTCCTCGTTGAGGTTGAATGCCACACATTGACCATCATTGTCCATTGAACCTGTCAACGTGACGGTAGTCCATTCGGTGGTGAAGTGGATGTGATCATTAGTGAGTTGACAAAGGTATTCGCCGGGAGCACCTTGCAGCTGAATTCCGTAAGCGTATGACTCATAATCGGATTTTATCGACATCGTGAGTTCAAAGGTCTGCCCCTTATAGAATTGTCCTGTAATAATCCAAAACTGAGAATCCCAAGCATTTTGCGCATTGTCCTTAGACCATACCATAATGCAGCGGTCTTCTTTTGCATATTGATTGTTGGGGTCGTCGGGATTGCTGGAATCAGTATGTTGCAATCCATCATAAACCAACCTGACCATAAATCCTGTATAACGATATTCAGTATTATAAATTGCAGTTCCATCTTTATCCGCAACGAAATACCAACCG
>DGIK01000137.1:2897-16304 GCA_002393195.1 Bacteroidales bacterium UBA3824
GTCCGAGCCACTGCGATAACCTTCGTATGGCAGGAATACCGCTCCGGCAGCCTCCATCATCTGCCATTGCTGAGAGGAATATTCGTTTACAATTTTAGAATCAAAAGTCAATCCGTCAGGAATACTCCAATCATCTGGCAATATTACAATACCTTCTATGTCGATAATTTTTGCTTGCCCCATTGTAGAATTATTACGTAAATAAACCCAACCAAAATCATCAAGCACCGACCATTCTGTGCCGTATGCACAAGCACCGATTAGGGCGTCATATTCATCCACTGGCAAATTGTAGTCAACTACGTTAGTTGAGGTTGAAGCCGGATTTTGACCTTCCAACCACATTCCCCAGCCAAACAAATCCGTCCAATCGTTTTCGCTCGACCATAGAGAATAATTTTCGCCGACTTTCATTTCGCGGTCAAAGCATCTGTGATACTGTTGCGGAGCCAAGCGCCACGCGCCGTCGAGGGGTCGATATTGCAAATTGCCTTTGCTAAAAAACGCTTGGTTACCACCGTATCCAATAGTAAACACACCTGGAATGCAATCTTTTGGCAAAGTCGCAGACATTTTGTAAAATGTTTTCCCTTTCTTGTCCAACATTTCATCAATTCCCAACAGACTACACCATATTCTCGAATCAAATGGAACTGCAAACACACATTTTTTCTTGGTTATTATCGTATTATGAAAAGAGGATATTATCATATCAAATTTAATACCGTTAACAGGCATATCAAACGCCACAAATACAGTGTTTTGCACAAGATTGATGGACGACGCTTCCGCATTATATGTGAAATTTTCGCAAGCCCAATAACAATATTTGTCCAAATCGTTTGGCTGTATCTCCTTCAAATCGAAGTAAGGTATGCCGCTGTTATACAAGATGCCGTTGGCGGCTGTATCGGTATTTATCAGAGCGGCGGTGAGGTTTGTGGAGCCGGCGTCTAATTTAGCGTTTAGCCTTACCTTCAATTCGCCTGAAAAAACCGTCTTGTCCTTGCCGACGCAGTTGCTGGATGTGAGGATTGCGGGTTCGGCGAGGATTTTTGGATTGGTGATTTTGATTGCGTCGCCAGCGATGAAAGTGTTTTTTGGCGTAGAGCCGTCTATCTTTTCTGTCATCGGCGTAATGCCCACCGTGATAGAATAAGGCACTGTCGTATATCTGAGGTCTTCCTCCTGCGGCGGGAGAGGGAGATATTCGTCGGTTTCGCGGCAGGCGGACGCCAAAAACATCGCCGCAAAAATCGATACAAGTATATATATGTTTGTTTTCATAATTTGCTATGTTTTAGTTATTTACGTTGAATTTATGGAGGTCGTCGGTGTGGTATATGTACAATTTGCCCTTTTCCATATTTCCGTCATTTTTGAAGTCGTTCCAATCGTCGTAATCGTGCCTTACGAGGGCAAAAACATCGTATTCGCCGTTGCTGTCGGGGATAATTACGCTCGGCATCACATCAACATTATTGTAATGCAAAGCGATGCTATCGTTTAGTTTGCCAGTATTGTCGTCAAACAGATAAATAACGCCATATCCTTCATCGTTGTCTTCATCTTCCACTACACCACCTAACACTATCAGGGTGCCGTCGTGTACGGTGAAGTTTGGCAACAAGTAGGAAGTTTGTATTGTGTCGCTTGTGGTAACGATCTCACCTGACGCATCCATTTTGGTGATGAAATATTTATATAAAGTAGCGTCATCAACTTCAGCATCAATTACCAAAGAAGTATAATAAATATAACCGTCCACATACCTTACATCATAGACATTGGAACCGAATTTGGCAGACTTCACAGTAGAGCCGTCAGAGGCTACAATGCAGTATCCAAATTTTGGACCAAACAAAAATATATCATCATAGCCAAAATAATCACCTCTTATTCCACTAATGGTATTGTATAGAAAAAACTTATCTTCAAAAGATAAGACGTTGTCCCAATAACATTCGTTGGTTACACTATAAACGATATTTTTGAAATTACCTTGATTGTCAATGATATCCAAGTAATAATAAACACTGATTTCATCATTAAAATTAAAAATATTTGACCGCAGAACCGCAATTTCTCCATTGTCATACATTGAGTACAAATTATAGGAATATATATTGTCAGTCTCGCGTCTGATGCCCTCGTTGTCATTACTATATATGATGTGTCCGTCTTTATTGAGTTTTACGATATTGGAAGCGGCAATTTCGCGCACTTGAAATTTTACAAAAATGTCTCCTGACGATGATATATAAATCTGTTTGTCGGCAACTTGTTCTTCGTCGAGGCTAAAAACATACATGACATCCGACAATGTATAATTGCCGTGTTTGTCGATAATTGCAAGTTGATATGCATCTTTTGTGTCGGTGGATTGTTTGTCTAATTTTACGAAAGCCGCCGCCCTGCCGTCGGGCAGTGAAAAAATATCCAAAATTTCAACGTTCAATTCCAACGCCTTGACAGGCAATGACATCGGGTCGGGAAAGATGTTCTTGTCCTCGCAGGCGAATATCGTTGTCGTCAAAATTAACGCTAATATTATTCTTAATGTTTTCATTTTAGTAATCATAATTTTTATATTTTGCGATTGTCTTGTATTGAAGATTGACCTTGATGCCAAGTTTCACGGAGTATTCTATCATTCTGTAAACATCTGGCACATAGAAGTTTTGATACAACAAATCTGAATTGCTGAATATCTTTTCAGGATCGTTGAACGGCAGCATATCGAGCGAGATGCCCATATCGGCAAAGTATGTCATACGACGGTGATTGAAGTTGAGACGGACGCCGCCGAGTATGGAATAGTTGAACTTTGTTTTAAGGTCTGCATTATCCTTATATTCAGGGATTTCGGTGTAAATACCGGGCGCAAGTGTGTATGCCTTGTATTCGGAATTGAATACGTATTTCATCTGCGCCCCGGCATAGATGGACGGCACAAAGATTTCACGTTTTCTATAAAGACCCGCCTCCACCAAAATAGGCAGCGTGAACATTAGGCTCGATTCTTTGCAATGAAATGTGGCGATGTCGGTGCGGCTGATTGTACGGGCGAGGTCGTAGGTATGCACCGATGGCGCAATTGATATGGAAAATATTTTGAACGGACGGTACTCAAATCCCAACTGCACCTCGTACCCTTTGATGTCATATTCGGGAGTGCGGGATGTGGTGTCGATGATTGAGCGGATAGTGTCCATATAAGGCTCCACACCAATCCTTCCGATTGCCGCCCAGACCGAGAATTTTGGCTTGGTGTAATAGTTGTCAAGCACTTTTCGGAATGAAATTGGGTCGTCGGTGTGCTTTTCGGGGTCGTAGAATGGGTCTTTTTGAAGGTAATCCTTGGCAAAGCGGTCGGCTTCGTTGTCATAATCGAGATCATTGTATGCTGCGATTGCATATTTGAGGAGGATGAGTTTTTCGGGCTTTTGGAGGTCGTATTTATCTTGGATTTCTTGCGACAACTTCAACGCCGCGTGGTATTTGCCGGCGGAATATAGGTTTTGAAACGAGCGGAGTTGCGCGTCAATGGTGTCCTTGGTCTGAGGCACTGCGTAGTTGACGCCGCCTTCCGCGCCCTCGTCGGTATCGGCTGCGGCGTTCTTGTAGAGCGGCAGGTCGGGCAGCGTATCTATCTGCGCGAGAGCCTGTGTGGCAGTGGCGGCGATGATTACAAGTGCCGATATTAATATTTGGATGCTTGGTTTCATTGTCTATTGTCGTTGTATTAAAAAAAAAAAATCTCCTACCTGATGCAATATCCGCCGATGAGAATGTCGTCCATCTGCTCCTTGGTGCCGCGCCACTCGGCGAGGTTGTTTTCGAGGAGTTTGGCTTGCTCCGATGCCACCTTGGTCTGGGAGTTGATGCTGACAAGGAGTTCGCGGAGGCGGCGCGAGGTGAATTTGCGGTTGTCGTCGCCAAACTGGTCGGCGTATCCGTCGGAATACATATACACGTAGTCGCCGTGCTGTATGTCAACATCGTGATCGACAAAAGGCAAAATCTTCGGGTAGATTGCAATCGGGTTTTTCACAGCCTTGTATTCGGTGAGCGTGGTGCCGCGCACGTGGTACATGCCGTTGTTGGCGCCGGCAAACTGCATCTTCATCGTGGCAAGGTTGAGAATGCACAGCCCCATATCCATGCCGTCCTTCTGTTCGAGTGGGTCGTTGGTCTGTCGGAGCGTTGTGATTACCTTGTTGCGCATCTGTTCGAGGATTTGGGCGGGGTGGGTGTCGTCGTTGAACTCTACACAAATTTCATTAAGGAAAGCTACGCCCAACATACTCATAAACGCTCCCGGCACGCCGTGTCCCGTGCAATCTGCCACGGTGAATATCACCGTGTCGCCAATGCGTTTCATCCAATAATAATCGCCCGACACGATGTCTCTCGGCCTCCAAAACAGAAACACGTCCTCGAATGATTCTTTGAGGATTTCGGCGGAGGGGAGCACGGCATTTTGGATGAGTTTGGCGTATTGTATGCTCGACGTTACAGCGCGGTGCTGCGCCTCGATTTCGTTTTTGAGCGTTTGGATGTGCTGTCGCTCCTTCTCGATGGAAACGCTCATCGACCACAGTTGCTTGTTGCGCTCGGAGAGTTCCTGCTGCTTGATTTCAAATTGTTTCTGCTCCTTTGTAAATTTATCGATGTCGATGCCCGGCACCATTGCGCTCGTTGTGGCGGCGGTGGACTTTGTGGCAGCGGTGCGCTTGTTGAGTTGGTCGTTGATGAGTTTGAGGCGGCGCACTTCGCTCTCGCTCTCTTGCAATAGCGACGAATACTTGTCGTCGAAACGCCGGGCGGTCTTTATAACAAATTTTTTGCGCCTCAGCAATACGGCAATCATTGCCGCCGCTATTGTTACGGCGATGATTATGAGGATTATTTCGAGTGTGGTCAGTGTCATAGTAAGCGATGAGTTATGTTTATTTTTCAGAAAAATCACTACCCAAAATCAAGTCCCATTCCGATTGCGACAGCGGCGCGAGGTTCATCGCCGAGAGAGTCTGGGCGTAAGTGGCGGGATCGGTGTCCCAAAGGCGCAGACGGTTGTCGTCGGTGATGGCAAAGAGTACGCCTTTGCCATTGAAACACATAGACTTCACCTTGTGGTTGTCGAGGCTGTGCTCCTCTATCACAAGCGGTTTTTGCTTAAAATCGTTGGTATTGATGAGCGAAATCCTCTTGTCTGCCGACGATAGCGCGAGGATGCCGGTCTTGGTGTCGTAGAGCAGGTCGTCGATTTTGGAATGTCCGCCCGTCATCTTGTCGCCCACGGCATCGGTGAGCAGGTTCACAAACTGGATGTCGCCCTCGCTGTAACATACCGCAAGCAAATTTTTGTCCCTGATGGCAGCCATCTTGAAGGCATTTTGATTGACAGGGACATTATTGATTGCGAAGGCGTTTGGAGTGTTGATGGGCGAAAGAATGGTCTTGAAGTCGGCGGTTTTCAGATTCCATTTCATCAATGTGCCATCGTGGAAAAGCACGTAGGCATTGTCGTTGTTGTGGAAATACACGTCGGAAATCTTGCCACCAAAATTTTCCGTGGCGTCAGGCTCGCCGCCGGAGATGGGCATTATGGACACCTCGCCGCTATTGTAAGCCACGGCGAACCTCGTGCCGTCGGGCGACACCGACGCCGCCTTGATGTAGCCGTGATTGTCTGGCAGAGCGGTCTTTTGTTTGGTGTCGAGGTTGGCAATGTAGGATTTGTGGTCTTTGGTGGAATACGCCATCAACGAAGGAGTGATGAAAACCGCATTTTTCACCGGCACTTTGCCCATGAAATCGGAGATACGGCGTATTTCGTTGAGTTTGCCATTGTTGCCAACCTTGTATTCTGAGATGGAGCCGCTCTCGTCCACGGCTATCAATTTGCCCGAATTGTCCACCGTGAAAGTCTTGCAGTCGCTGCCGTCGATAGTCATCGGCTGTACGATGTTGTTTTCTTCCATTGCAAAAAGCATAGCGTCGTAGAGGTCGGCGTTTTTGTTGGAACCGTCTGCCTTTTTATTCATATCGCAGGCGGTCTTGGCAAGCCGGAGGTTGATGGTCTTGTCCTCATACTTGTTTTTTGCCTTCATTGAGAGGGCGTTGCAGAGCGCAATATAATAAAGTGTAGCCGCCGAGTCGTTTGCCCGGATTGCGTTTTCGCGTTCCCATTGCGCGGTGTCCGCTTGCGCTTTGGCAAGGCGTTCGTTTTCCTCGGCGTTTTCTTGCGCCACCTTTGCCCGTATGAGTGCGTTTTGGGCTTCATTGCGCGCTTGTTCGGCTTTGTGCTGCTCTATTAATGCTTGTTTTCGTGCGGATTCCGCCACATCAAACAGACTGTCTGACCGATTTTTGGCTTCGGTAACTTGCAGGAGCATATTTTTTACTTCATCGCGCTGATGCTGGGCATCTTTCTGAGCTTCCACGGCGAGATTTTTCTGATTTACGGCTTCCGCTCTCTGTTCCTCAGCGTTTTTTTGTGCCGACCTCGCCCACAGCGCAAATATCGAAAGACCCGCAATGAACACCAGCAATGCGGCTATTGTAAGCACAATCTTGCGGCGGCGCGACTTCTCTTTGGCGACAATGGCGTCGTGGCTCTCCTGCATATAGGCGTTGCAAAGCTGCATACGGTTGGTGGCTGATTGTAGTTTTTCGCGCTCGGAGCGTTGAGTGTCGTCGTTTTTGAGAATCCAATATTTGTTGGGTCGGCAGCGGTCGTACCATTGGCTGAAAATGGCGTAATTGCCGGAGGCGAGGAGAAATTCGGGGCTGCGTCCGTTGTCGATCCATCGCTGCATCTGCGTATTGAAGTCGTTGTATTCTTGGAGGTTGTCGTGCTCCTCCTTGTCCCACTGCGATAGCATCTTCCAATTACGAATCAACGCCTCGTGCGTAACGTCCAAAACCGTGTCGCCGCTCAGGTATTGCGTCTGTATGTCGTCCTTGATGGCAAAGGGCTGCAAGAGCGTATTGTCCTCCGACCTGAAGATATTGAGGACGGCGCACACAGTGGAATTGCTGATGTTTGGCTTGTTGATGATGCCGGTGATTTCGTTGAGAGTGCAACGGCTTCGCACCTGACGGTTGTCGTCTATTTTTGTAAGGGTCTTGAATGCGGTTTCGATTATTTGCTTTGATTCTTCGGGCGTGATGGTCTTATCTGCCCAATCTGCATTGCGCATATAATAATCGAAAGCCGATTCGTATAGCGTGCCGGCGTGTGCGTTGAGTACGTTGTTGAGGTCGGGGTGTTCGTAGTATTTTTTTTGATAATCAGGCAACAATGCGAACCATCTATTGAACTCCTGACGCTCCGTGTCGCTGAGCATATCCTTGGAAATACCGGCGATTTTGGCGAGGTGGATAAGGTCGAGGGTTTCTGCTCCGTTGTTGGCGGTCTTCCACAGGAGATTGAGCGCGTGCTGCAACACTGGCAACTGGTCGAAGCCAGAATTGAGGTTGTTGAACAATACTTCGGTAAGCCTTGTGGAGACGCTGCCACCCGCCAAAACAGCCGGTTGCTCTATGACTTGGAGGATTTCGGTGCGTTTCAATTGCGGCACAAAAAATTGGCTGTATGCAATGAATTCGGGCAAATCCTTGAAAACGGTGCATTGCGAGATGAAATCGCTACGCATCGTAAATATCACATATACAGGCAATTGTTGAGTTACGGCGATTCTTACGGTTTCCAATAGAAGGTTGACAGTAGTGTAGGTGTCGTTGCTCGGTGTGCCGTTGTGGAAGTTTTCTTTCATCGTGAATACTTCCTCAAACTGGTCGGCGACGATGAGCAGGTTTTTGCCACGGTTTTCGTCGCCCGGCACATAAAATCCCGATTGCTTGTAGATATTGACCAACGCCGAAAAACCGCGCCTCAATTTTATAACTGTGTCTTGATAAGGCACTTGCAACTGTTCTGATACGCTGTGGGCAAGGCTTTCGAGCGGATTGCGCTGAGGCTTGAAGTCGCACACAATCCAACTATTGAACTCAGCCTTAGAAAAACCGGCGCGGATGAAAGGCACAACGCCCGCATACACCATCGACGACTTGCCGTCGCCCGACGCTCCAGTAATGAACGCCATCTTGTTGCGTTCCAACATACTGACAATCTGACGGATATGCAAATCGCGCCCTTTGAAGAAGATAGATTCTTCTTCTGTGAAAGGCCTTAGGCCCGGATATGGACAGATGGCAGTGTTCATTGTTGATTTTTCTTATCCAAAAATACTTTGATATCCAATGGGATTCTCAACTGCTCGTTGACGGTGCTATCCATAATGCCCTTAAAAACAGATAGATCCTCCTCTTTGGCGTGTTCGCTGTTGCCGGTGATATAGAGCGGCGTCTTTGAACTATTGCCGCCGCTGTCTTTCCAAATCTGCCGTGCAAAAGGCACAGCCCAATCGCCTGCGTAGTTGTAATATACAACCCCAATTTTGCTCTCGGCGAGTTGATCGGAGATGTAGGTATTGTAATCTACATCGCTCGACATGCTGATGCCGAGTTTTTCGACCTGCTGGAAGTCTTTGAGCATATTGTAAACGCCGCTCGCGGTGTCGTTGTCGAGTTCGTTGTAGAGGAAAAAAATATCTGTCGGCTCGTGATGACGGCTCTCTTGCTGCTTTACATTCATAATGTTGCGAATATCCTCCACAAAGATAATCGGCGATGGCTTGTCGGTGTAGAAGGTATTTTCCACGATGTCGCGGCGGATGTTGTTGATGTAAACATTTTGAGAGTTGATGACGCCCATCGGATTCCAAATAAGCATCTTGAAGTCCTTGACGCACAATTGTTTGGCACGGCGAAACTGCTTGCCCGCCAAAGTATTGAAGCCCTCGCCATCCTCCGAATAGATGTCGGAGGCTCCGAGCAGATGTATGCTGCAATCAGCCGCTTGCAATGCGTCGTCCAAACTATCGTCCGCAACGGTCTGCCCATCTACAGGATTGATGCCGGCGTTTTGAAGCACGTATATCAATTCCTGCCGCGTCTCCTCCATATCGGGCGACACGGCGGCAAGAAATACCGCAAACTTGTTGTTATATAGGTTGATAACCATAATTAAAAGCAACTTTAATGACCCCAGAGTGCCGATGATTCACTCATGGTTTGAGATTGCAAATATAATGCAAAAAATAAAATTTACAAATAATTTTTTTTTAATCGACGGCAAACTTTATATGGAGATTTTTTGTACTTTTGCATTTCAGAATTTATCAACTAATACATCAAAATTGTATGAAAAATAAAAGTCTGATATCCATCACCGATTTTTCCACAGAGGAGATACTGAGGATACTCGCAATAGCCGAGGGATTTGAGAAAAATCCCGAACCGCATCTGCTTGACGGCAGGGTAGTTGCGACGTTGTTTTTTGAACCGTCCACGAGGACGCGCCTGAGTTTTGAGAGCGCGGTAAATAGGATGGGCGGCAGGATAATTGGTTTTTCCGACCCCAACATTTCGAGCGTTTCGAAGGGCGAAACCTTGAAAGACACCATCCGCATCGTTTCCAACTATTGCGACCTCATCGTGATGCGCCATCCGCTCGAAGGAAGTTCGAGGTATGCCAGCGAGGTAGCCACAGTGCCAGTAGTGAACGCCGGCGACGGTGCCAACCAGCACCCGACGCAGACGCTCCTCGATATGTACTCCATCAAGAAAACCCAGGGACGCCTCGACAACATCAACATCTTTATGGTGGGCGACCTGAAATACGGACGCACAGTACATTCGCTCCTGCAAGCAATGTCGCCATTCAGCCCGACATTCCATTTTGTGTCGCACCCAAAACTCCGCCTGCCCGACGAATACAAGACTTTCCTCGACAGCAAGGGCGTGAAATATTATGAACACGAACAATTCAACGACCTCATACCCGAAGCCGACATCATCTACATGACGAGGGTGCAGCGCGAACGTTTCACCGACCTCGTGGAATACGAAAAGACCAAGGATGTCTATGTACTCCGCAATTCGATGCTCGACAAGGCTAAGCCGACGATGAAAATCCTCCATCCCCTACCCCGCATCAACGAAATCAATCAAGATGTTGACCAGAGCCCCAAGGCATACTACTTTGAACAGGCAAGGAACGGCGTATTTGCGCGTCAGGCTGTAATCACATATCTACTCGGCTTAAAACGCTAATTTTCACCGCCTTGCGGCGGTGTTTTTTGGAACGAAAATTAAAACGAATTAAAATGAATTAAAACGAATTTTTTTATAAAGTAATTCGTTATAATTCGCTTTAAATTCGCAAAATTTTTGTTTAAAAAAATTTTTTTATCCATTAATGAAAAGAATTAAAAGAATTTTTTTTATACGAATAATCATTCTTTAAATTCTTTTCCATTCTTTTAATTTTTGGATACTAAAAGAATCCGCCGCAAGGCGGATAACAACAAACAAATTAATGTTCAGACAAAAATGGAAAAGAAAGAACTGAAAGTAAGCGCGATAAAGGACGGCACGGTGATAGACCACATCCCCGCCCAAGACCTCTTTAAGGTAATACGCATCCTTGGGCTCGACCGCATCGACACTCCCGTAACATTCGGCAGCAACTTGGATTCGCACAAGTTTGGCAAAAAGGCGATTATCAAGGTCTCCGACAAGTTTTTCCAGGACAGCGAAATCAATAAGATTGCGCTCATCGCCCCTACCGCAAATCTCAACATCATCCGCGACTACGAGGTCAAGGAAAAACGCCCCGTGGAACTCCCCGCCACCATCAAGGGCATCTGCAAGTGCATCAACCCAAAGTGCATCACAAATGCAGAACCAATGGCAACCAAATTTGACGTCATCGCGGGCGAAACAGTGTCGCTCAAATGTTTCTACTGCGGCAAAGTAACAGACCACGAGCATATTGAGATTGTATAATGTTGACGCTCAAATTATTTTGGTCGTTTTTCAAGATTGGCGCCTTCACCTTCGGCGGCGGTTACGCGATGATAGCGATGGTGAAGGACGCCCTCGTTGACCGCAACAAGTGGATGGACGAGGACGAATTTTGGGAATCGATAACACTCGCACAGGCACTCCCCGGCGTGTTTGCAATCAATATGGCACTCTACACCGGCAACAAAATCAAAGGCGCGGCAGGTTCGTTTGCGGCGATGATGGGCGCAACGTTGCCGTCGATGATTATCATAATGGTGATAGCGTCGTTTTTCCGCGACATGAACGAATACGAAACAGTAAGAAACGTATTTTCGGGCATCCGTCCGTGCGTGGCGGCATTGATAATCGTGCCGGGCATCAAGATGCTCAAGAAAGCCAACATCACGTGGAAGACCATTTGGATACCAATCGGCACGTGCCTGTTGATTATGCTATTTGGCATATCGCCTGTGTATCTAATAATTGCAGCCATCATCGCCGGCATCATCGCCGCAAAGTGGTTCGCCAACAAACGTGAATGATTTTTTTAACACGGAAAGCACAGAAAACACGGATAAAAAATTATGAAAAACAACAAGTTATTTTTAATAAAACAGAAAACACGGAACTCAATTCTGATATTTTACAGCGACATAATCCGTGTTTTCCGCTTCTAAAAAATATTTATATTTTTTTGATTATAATTAAACCCTAACTGTTCCGTGCAATCCGTGGGTTCCGTAGTTAAAAAGAAATACTATTTAATTGTTTTACTCATTTGACAATGTTATACTTTCAATTATTCTGGGTGTTTTTTAAGATAGGGCTGTTTGGCTTTGGCGGTGGATACGCGATGATTTCCATGATAAGGATGGAGGTCGTTGACGATTATCAATGGATGAACGCCGCCGACTTTGCCGACTTGGTGGCTATTTCGCAGATGACGCCGGGACCAATCTCCATAAACACCGCCACATTTGTGGGCTTCACGCAGGCTGGCTGGCTCGGCTCGGTGGTGGCTACGTTTTCGCTATGTCTGCCGTCGGTATTGCTGATGGCATTGGTATTGGCATTGTTTTTCAAGCAC
The DNA here is from genome assembly GCA_002393195.1 of Bacteroidales bacterium UBA3824. GTDB lineage: Bacteria > Bacteroidota > Bacteroidia > Bacteroidales > UBA3824 > UBA3824. The sequence goes on from DGIK01000137.1 coordinate 14,905, forward strand.
AAAGAATCGTTGTACGTAAAAAAACCGATGGAATACATGATGCCCGTCGTGGCTGGACTCATCATCGCAGGCGGCTTGCTGATGTGCGACCGCGAAACATTCACCTCTTGGCTGAGCTTCGTAATATTTGGCGGCACGGTGGCGGCGCAATTACTATTAAAAAAAGTAAGCCCAATACTCCTGATTGTCATTTCAGGCATATTGGGCTGGGCATTTGCATTGCTCTGAAAAAACAATGAAAATTCCAAATAATTTTTCTAACTTTGCATTGTAAAATCAATCATTATAAAAATGGAAGAAATCAACATCGTAAAAATAGGCGGCAAGGTCATCGACAATGAGGACGAGCGCAACAAATTCCTGGCTAAATTGTCGGGCATCAAGAAAAACATCATACTCGTACACGGCGGCGGAAAGGTTGCCAATCAGATACTTACGAGTATGGGCATAGAACCCGTGATGGTGGGCGGACGGCGCATCACCGACGCGGAGACATTGAAGGTGGTAACAATGGTCTATGCCGGTCTCATCAACAAGACCATCGCCGCCCGGCTCAATTCGCTCGGCAGACCCGCCGTGGGACTTTCGGGCGTGGACGGCACACTCTTAGACGCCGTAAAACGTCCCGTCAAGGACATCGACTACGGTTTTGCGGGCGACATCACTTCGGAAGGCGTTAACGCTCAGTTGCTCATCAACCTCGTGAAAGACGGCTACACACCCGTAATTGCAACAATCGCCGCCGACAAGAACGCGCAACTCCTCAACATCAACGCCGACACCGTGGCTTCCACCCTCACCGCCGGTCTTGCTAAACACGTGAAAACCAACCTCTTTTTCTGTTTTGAGAAGAAGGGCGTTCTTATGGATGCCAACGACGACAATTCGGTAATCCCGCTCCTCAACACCCAGAATTACCCCGAACTCTCCGCAAAGGGCATCTTCTCCGAGGGTATGATTCCCAAACTTGAAAACGCCTTCCGCACCGTCAACCAAGGCGTCCAGAAGGTAATCATCGGCAACTCCAACGACGTCGAGAAATTCTTTGAGGCAGAATACGCAGGGACGTTGATTTGCAAATAATGGCGGACAAGGTTGTTGTACGGACGTGGTGTATGGACGTGGTCGTTGTATTGACGCGGTCGTATAGACGCGATTAATCGCGTCTATACAAACAATGGGTACGACGATTGATATTCGTAGAGACGCGATTAATCGCGTCTCTACAACACCACAAAACATTTAACACACAACAATATAATTATGAACCAATCGAAACTTTCTGTCCTCACTGACGAGGGCATCGAACTATTGAAAAATCTGATTCGCACGCCGTCTGTTTCGCGCAACGAGGACAAGACGGCGGAATTGATTTTCAATTACTTGAAAGACCACGGCGT
>DGIK01000230.1 GCA_002393195.1 Bacteroidales bacterium UBA3824
TCCATCGTGCTGACGATGACCTCGTCGCCCTCGTGCATAAACTGTTCGGCGAATGACGCAGCAACTAGGTTTAAAGCCTCGGTTGTGCCGCGGGTAAACACGATTTCATTTGTTGACCGCGCATTGATGAATCGCCGCACCGTCTCGCGCGAGCCCTCGTGGAGCTCTGTCGCTTTCTGAGAAAGATAATGTACGCCACGATGTACATTCGCATTGACATTGAGGTATTCTTCCTGCATGGCATTGAGCACACAAAGTGGCTTTTGCGTCGTAGCGCCGTTATCAAGGTACACCAACGGCTTGCCGTATACTTCGCGCTGCAAGATAGGAAATTGTTCTCTTATTTTTTCGATATTGTACATTGTCTCCATCTTAGAAATGCAAAATTAGGAAAAAAGTCGTTCTTTTGGACAAAAAATGACTAAATATTTTCATGCAACATCATTTCTCTCTCTCCAGAAAACGCTGTTTTAAGGGATTATAGCGCAATTGGCGCTAATAAACGCCCAGGAAATGGTGCACGCAGAAGCTCAATCCATAGGCAACAACCGTACTGACCAGCAAACTGATTAATCCGGGCATCATGAACGAGTGGTTCAGCAAATATTTTCCGATGACAGTAGTTCCCGAGCGGTCGAAATTAACCGTGGCAATGTCTGAGGGATAATTGGGGATAAAAAAATAGCCGTAGACACTCGGGAAAACACCAAGCAGCACCCATCCTTCAATGCCTAGCGTATAAGCAAGCGGGAGCATTGCCACGACAACGGCCCCCTGCGAGTTGATGAGCACCGAAACCAGGAAAAAGGCGATGGCAATGGTCCATGGATAAGCGCTTACCAAATCCGTCAACATGTGCTGCATCTCTTTCATGTAACTGCCAAAATATGTGTCCGCCAACCAAGCGATGCCATAGATGGCTATCACAGCCACCATGCCGCTTTGCCACACCGAACCGACTACGGCTGCCTTGGGCTTGGCCTTGCAGAAAACAATCATCAAGGCTGCGGCAGAGATCATCACAATCTGAATCACCAAGTTCATCGCCAAAGGCTTTCTTACGACTTCTGTCACACCTTCCACCACCACACCGGCCGCCGCCAATTGCTTGGCACTCTCAATCGCACCTCCCGGCAACACGATGCTCTCGGGGCCTCCTTTGACTATCTGTACGGCATCATACGAAGGCAGTAAGTTGCCACCTAGCATCTGTGCCATGGAGAAAACGACAATAACCCCCAATGCGGAAAGAAAGACATACACTGCACGCCTCGACTCAGGCGCGATTTCCTTGTCAAGGGTGGTGGCACTGCTGCCGTAAATGTACTGACATTGCTTTGGATCTTTCAAGCGCCTCTGGAAAACAGGATCCTTGTCAAGGTCAAGGCCGCGACGAAATGAGGCCGCCGAGGCCGCCAGCAGCCCACAGATACAGGCGGGAATAGTGATCATGATGATCTGCAGGTTGTTCACATGAAAGCCATTGGATGCCGAGATTGCAGAAAATGCGACGACAGCAGCAGCAATGGGCGAACAGGTGATGCCTACCTGTGAAGCGATTGACGCCACGCCGCACGGACGCTCGGGACGGATGCCTTTTTTGAGCGCAATGTCACAAATAATCGGCATCAGAGTATATACCACGTGTCCAGTACCCACAAGCACGGTGAGGAAAAATGTGCTCAGCGGCGCAAGAATCGTGATGTGGTTGGGGTGCTTACGCAGGAGTTTTTCGGCGAGCTGAATCAGCCAATCCATACCGCCCGACGCCTGCATCATGCCCGCGCACGTAACGGCGGCTATGATGATGTAGATTACATCGGTGGGCGGCGTGCCGGGTTTCAGACCGAAACACAGCACCAACAGGGCAAGTCCAATGCCCGAAATTGCTCCGAGCGCAAGGCTGCCGTACCGCGAGCCTACATACAACGCGCCAAGAACAATCAACAGTTCCAAAATCATTGCTATATCCATAATATCAGGTTTTAAGAATTAATTTTCCAAATGTATGGATTATTTTTGGTATAAAAAAGAAATTCGAGGATTTTTTTTTGTGGGATTTTGATTATGAACTTTTTTTGTTAATCAAATAAAAAATAATTATCTTTGCGAAAAACTAAAACAGGATTGTATTATGGTAAAATATCCGTTAGGCATACAGAGTTTTGAGAAACTGAGGAAAAACGGTTGCGTGTATATCGACAAAACCGATTATGTATATAAATTGGCGTATTCGGGCACCACGGCGTATTTTCTCGCACGTCCGCGCAGATTTGGTAAAAGTCTGTTGTGCACAACGTTATGCAATTTTTTCGAGGGAAAGAAGGATTTGTTTGAAGGTCTCAAAATCTCTGAAATCGAAAAAGATTGGACGCGCTACCCTGTGTTTTACCTGCCTTTGGCGAGCGGCGATTTTTCAAAAGAAAACGCATTGCGCAACCGCCTGAACAATGCTTTGGACGATTTTGCCGAGCGAAACGGCGTTGCGGTTGACAATCCAAAATTGTCGCTTGCAGAAAAATTTGGCACGATTGTAACCCGCGTTTACGAAAAAACAGGGCTTCAAACAGTTTTCATCGTTGACGAATACGACAATCCTCTCATCAACAGCGAGCATCTCGACGACGACAAAAAGACTTACCGCGAGTTTTTCACGGTTCTCAAAGATTACGACAACTATTTCCGCTTTGTATTTCTGACGGGCGTTACAAAGTTTGCCAAAACGTCAATTTTCAGCGGCAACAACCAACCCGAAGACATTTCGATTGATTCAAATTATTCGGCAGTTTGCGGTGTAACGCACGATGAATTGCTGTCGATTTTCACCG
>DGIK01000074.1 GCA_002393195.1 Bacteroidales bacterium UBA3824
GCACCGATGATGACGCCACAGGCGTGGATGCCTATCTGACGGTTGGTATCTTCCAAATCCTTGGCGTACTTCAACATTTCTTCCACATTCTCGTTTTGACCTTCGAGCGGCACTTTGAAGTTTTCTGTGTCGGGCTGGATGCCTTTTACAAGTTGTTGAAGTTCGGGGATGTATTTGTAACACGTACCGAGGTTTACCTTGGGCATCTTTTTGGGCACTTCGCCGTCAACAGCCTTCACCTGATACTCCTCAAAGCCCTTGTCGGGGATGAGTTTTTTGATGGCGTTTACTATCGGCAACGGCACTTTCTGCACACGACCCACGTCGGCTACCGACGATTTTGTAGCCATTGTGCCGTATGTAATAATGTGTGCCACCTTTTCCTTGCCATACTTTTCTGTTACCCAGTCGAGCACCTTGCCGCGTCCGTCGTCATCGAAATCTACGTCAATATCAGGGAGCGAGATACGGTCGGGGTTCAAGAAACGTTCAAAAAGCAGGTCGTATTTCAGAGGGTCGAGGTTGGTGATTTTCAAGCAATAAGCAACTACCGAGCCAGCCGCCGAACCACGTCCGGGGCCTACCCAAACGTCCAATTCCTCGCGTGCGGCGCGGATGTAGTCAGACACAATCAAGAAGTATCCCGGGAAACCCATCGTCTTCATTATGTGCAACTCAAATTTGATGCGCTCCTGCTGCTCGGCTGTCAACGTGTCGCCATAACGAACCCTCGCGCCGTCGTAGGTGAGTTTGGAGAGGTAGTCGGCTTCGAGTTTAATACGGTAGAGCTTTTCGTAGCCGCCGAGTTTGGCAATCTTCTTGTCGGCATCCTCCTTGGAGAGCACCACATTGCCATTTTCGTCCTGCGTAAACTCGTTGAAAAGGTCTTCCTCTGTAAACTTTTTGCGGTATTCTTCCTCTGTGCCAAACGATTCGGGAATCTCGAATTTAGGCATGATCGGGCCTGAATCAATGCTATATACCTCCACCTTGTCGGCTATCTCCACGGTATTGGCGAGAGCCTCTGGATAGTCGGCGAATATCGCCTCCATCTCCTCGGGAGTTTTGAGCCATTCCTGCTTGGTGTAGTGCATACGGTCGGGGTCGTCGAAATCCTTGCCCGTGCTCAGGCAGATAAGGCGGTCGTGAGCCTCGCCGTGGTCTTCTTCCACAAAGTGAACATCGTTGGTGGCTATCAACTTGATATTGTGCTTTTTGGCCAGCTCCACCAAAACCTTATTCACCTTCTCTTGGAGTTCGTAGGTTTCGGTGCTTGCATTTGGCTTGTCGGTCTTGTGGCGTTGCATCTCGAGGTAATAATCCTCGCCAAAGAGATTCTTGAACCACAATACCGCCTCCTCCGCGCCCGCAAGGTCGCCGGCGAGGATTTTCTTGGGAATTTCGCCGCCAATACACGCCGACGAACATATCAGTCCTTCGTGATATTTTTCGAGGAGTTCCTTGTCGATACGCGGGTTGCTGTAAAAACCCTCCGTGAAGGCTATCGACGAGAGTTTGCAAAGGCTGTGGTAGCCGGTCTTGTTTTTGGCGAGCAGCACCAAGTGCCATCCGCGATGACCCTTTGCCTTTATATGACGGCTCTCAGGGGCGCAATATGCCTCGATGCCTATGATTGGCTTGAAAGGCACAAACTCCGCCGCCTTCTTCTCCAATTCGGGCAACTGCGCTTCCAATTCAGCCTTCTTGGCGGGGTCGGTAGCCTTCTCGATGTTTTCCTTGCACTCCTTGACCGCTTTTTTAGCCTTGCCGTTTATTTTGCCTGCGGTGTCCACCAAGTCCTTGATGCCAAACATATTGCCGTGGTCTGTGAGAGCCATGGCGTGCATACCGTTTTTCAAGCACTTGTTGATAAGATCCGGCACTTTCGACATTCCATCCAATATCGAATAGTGCGAGTGGACGTGTAGATGTGTGAACTTATCCATTGTTATTCCTTGTAAAATAAAGCGTTAGGTTAGTCTATGATTGATGTTGATTAGCGGCATAAAGGTAATGAAACTTTTGCGAAATACCAACGAAAAAAGCCGCGTCCCCGCCATTGGAGCCGCTAAATGTCAGACTTGCAACCAGATGTAATTACAAAAAAAATAAGTACCAAAAAGAAAGAATTTGGCACGGCTACACGATAAAATTGCGTTTTTTGGTGACAACCACCTCGTTGCCCTTGCCCTTGTACTCCACGGAATCGAATATCGCCCTCGAAAACATAATGCCCCTGCCGTGGAAAAGCACCTCGCGGTCTGCGCATTTGGTGGGGTCTGGCACTTTGCTTACGTCAAAGCCATTGCCCTCGTCTATAATGGTCCACTTGCACTCCTCGGGCGTAAATTCATAATATATAGTGATAATCCTCGATGCAATCTCCGGGTCGAGAAGCCTCTCGTTGCAGAGATCCATCATGCCGTCGGAGAGGTCGGCTACGGCGGTCTTCTCGTTGTAGGTGATATTGAGGTTGCCGTGTTCGATGGCGTTGGTGACGAGTTCAGAGAGTCCAAGTTCGATGCTGATGCGGTCGTCGAGGCTAAAATAATCCTCGCTCAAAGTCTCCATCACACGCGGCATAATGCTTGCCGTGCCGTCGTATTCGGTTGGGAAAGTAAATTCGAGCCTGCCCGAGACCACCTCGCCGTAAGGGTCGGCGGCGTCCTTGGATTCCGGCAGCCGTGCGGCAAATTTGTCTAACAACGGGATTAGATCCTTGTCCTGGATTGGTTTTTTGAGAAAATCGTCGGCACCCGCCCTAAATACCTGCACGGCGAGCCTTTCGGAACTTTCGGTAGCCATCATCACGATGGCGGTCTTAGAGTCATTCTTCCTGATGTCGCGCAAAAACTCCATGCCCGAAATGCCTGGCAGCATCACATTGCAGATGATGACGTCAGGGCGTCCGCAAGCATATATGTCGAGACCATCGGAAGCATTCATCGCCGTCTGGCACGTGTGGCCATAATAGCGGAGCAGATCCCGAAGGTAATGCCGCGACACAAAGTCGTTCTCTATGATCAAAACTTTCAATTGACTCTTTATATAATTAATGGTGTACTTTTTGACACAGTGCCCAATTTCTGCAACGAAAATCGCGCCAAAAAGTTGCAACAAATGTACACATTTTTTCTTATTTAACCAAGACAAAATGAAGAAGTGCGTATTTTTTTGCACCAAAAATGCGCATAATCGTAGTCATACCTATAAAATACTTTAACTCCAAATATCTGAAAATCAATGCTAAAAAAAATTTTTTAAAAATAGATAACGAAAAATTTGGCGCATATTAAAAAAAGTCGTACATTTGTCATATCAATTTTGGTACAAGCATGACTGACGAGAAAGAAATAATAGTAAAAGAGTTTCGCGACAAATTCGCAAGGCTGGTGGCAATCTGCGACCGGCTGAAGTCGGAATGTGTCAAACTTGAAGCGAGCAACAAGGAACTCGAGGACAAGATGAAAAACCGCGAGTCCGACTATCAGCAGCTTAAGCTTCGCTACGAAAACATGAAAACTGTGGTTTCGCTCTTGGACGGCAAGGACAAGCATGATGCCAAGATTTACTTGAACAGAATTGTGCGGGACATCGACAAGTGCTTGTCGATGTTGTTGGACTGATTTTGGTCAATGAGCATGAAAATGGAATACATCGATTACAGATACACAAATTAAAATAGACCGATGGACGACAAGTTACTGATAAAACTAACAATAGCAGGACACTCATATCCTATGAAAGTATCACGCGAAGATGAGGAGCGTTTCCGCACGGCGACGACTCTCATCAACGACAGGATAAATGTGTACAAGCAGAGGTTTGACAACAGCAAAAAGGACGACTTCGACTTCCTTGCTATGGTCGCTATCGAGTTTGTATCCAAGTACGTTGACAAGGCTGCCAAATCCGACGACACAGAGATGCTATCGGAGCTGCGTATAATGTCAAACGAAATCGACGACTACATACAGAAAATCAATGCTCTTTAACATATAAGAACAGAATACAAGACATTCTGCCCGCATCATTTCACAAACAGGTTTGAAACTCTACAATTAAAACTAAACAGGGAGTTTGCTTCAGACTGCGTATAACAGGCCTTAGGTACGGCTCGCCGTACTTCAGCTCTGCAGCGTCGCTTCAAGTGGCGGCATCCTGACGTTGGACGTTAAAAACAGTAGAGCGGCTCCCGCCCATGAGTCATCAGGGGTTTCCAAACTATTTCTGCAAATGATGCGGGCTTTTTTTGTTAATTTTTATAAACTATATAAATACCGAAATGTCAACTTTTATAATCCCGGTCTGCGCCGCGCTTGCAGCATTGGTGATTGGATTCCTGCTCGGCTACTTCCTAAAAGTGAAGGCCACCGAGAAGACGGCTAACCGCATTATCGACAATGCGCACGCCGACGCGGAAGCCATCAAACAGAAGAAGATTCTGGAAGCCCGCGAGGAGGCACTCAAGATGAAGTCGGAAAACGAACGTATCGCAACCGAAAAGAACAACAAACTCCAACAATTGGAGCAGAAACTTCGCCAGAAGGAGACTGCCCTCAACCAGAACAAGGGCGAAATCCAGAAGAAACAAAAGGAGCTCGACCAAAAGAAAAGCGAGAGCGACGCACTCAAAGCGACACTCGAACGCCAGATAGAAAAGGCGGATGCCAAGAGCAAGGAACTCGACGACCTCTATCACCGCGCACAGGAGAACCTCGAAGCAATAGCCGGTATCTCCGCCGCCGATGCCAAGCAGCAGCTCCTCGACTCCCTCAAAGCCGAGGCTCAGACCGAGGCAGTGAGCATCAAAAATGACATCGTGGAGGAGGCTAAACTCCAAGCCGCCCGCGAAGCCAAAAAGATTGTTATCCAGACTATTCAACGTATCGGTGCTGAGACCGCCATCGAAAATTCTGTGACGGTTTTCAATATCGACAACGACGAGATAAAGGGACGCATCATCGGACGCGAAGGCCGCAACATTAGGGCACTTGAAGCCGCCACAGGTGTGGAAATCATCGTGGACGACACCCCGGACGCCATTGTACTCTCCGGATTTGACCCCGTAAGGCGCGAAGTGGCGCGCTTGGCAATCCACCAACTCGTAACAGACGGACGCATACACCCCGCCCGCATCGAGGAAGTAGTAGCCAAGACCCAAAAACAACTCGAAGACGAAATTGCCGAAGTGGGCAAACGCACTTACATCGACCTCGGCGTTCACGGTTTGCACCCCGAACTCGTAAGGCTCATCGGCAAGATGAAATACCGCTCTTCTTACGGTCAAAACCTCTTGCAACACTCCCGCGAAACTGCCAACCTCTGCGCCGTAATGGCATCGGAACTCGGCTTGACCAACTACGTGAAAGCCGCCAAACGCGCCGGTCTGCTCCACGACATCG
>DGIK01000087.1:0-159 GCA_002393195.1 Bacteroidales bacterium UBA3824
GCTGACCGCCGGAGAGTTGCTGCGGATAATGCTTGGCGCGGTGGGCGATGTTCATACGGTGGAGGATTTCGTCAACACGCTTTTTGCGCTCCGACGCGCTCACTTTGAGGTACGTGAGGGGGAGTTCGATGTTTTCATAGACGTTGAGTTCGTCGATGA
>DGIK01000087.1:216-2362 GCA_002393195.1 Bacteroidales bacterium UBA3824
AGGTTGAAACTCTGGAACACGAATCCCAAGTTGCCCTTGCGGTATTGAGTGCGGTCTTTCTCCTTGAAATCCGACACGTCGGTGCCAAAGAGGATGTACTTGCCCTCGGTGGGATTGTCGAGGAGACCGAGGATGTTGAGGAGGGTCGATTTGCCGCAGCCCGACGGACCCATTATGGCTACAAATTCGCCGTCCTTGATTTCAAATGATGCACTGTCGAGTGCTATGGTTTCCACCTCGTCGGTGCGGAATACTTTGGTAAGGTTCGATACGTTGATCATAGTGTTTTATGTTTTTTGTTGTTAATACTACTTGGATTGTTGCACCATCTGTGCCAAAAAATGTAAATAGCTGATAATTAAGAGATTAAAGATTAAAGACTGGTGTAAAAGTGTAAAAAAATTTTACAGTTGGTGTAAAGAAAGTTTACAGAAATAGGAATTTGGAAAAAATTAATTACCGAAATTTTTATATTTTAGACGTTTGCCGAATACCACAAGAATATTGTCCAAAAGAATTTTTATTTGGATGTAATTATATTTTCTTACATAGTTGGATTCCTTGAATTTCCAATACCTGCCGTGCGCCACCCAGTTGCGGAAGTCAAAATATTGCGGCAGATTATTAAGGATGTCGCGCATTTCTTTGGAATGAGCAAATAATTTCCAATTTGCCCAAATATCGTCAACAATGGAATACATATACGGCTTTTTGTTGGGTTCGTAAATGGACTTGAATGTTTTTGTAAGTCCGTCGGCTGCACCCTTGCGACCGCTTTCCAATCGTAAAATAAAATCAGTCCTAAACAAACTTTCGATATAGGCAAGCAACAAAAAAGCCGACTCTATCGACAATTCGTTAAGCATACGCTCTTTTTTCGCGTCAATTTCAGAAGGCGTCAATCCCAAAAAATCTTTGTTGTAATCAGGATTGAGATTTTCGTCAAAAGCGAAATCAATGAGTTTCAATGTTTTGTGATAGTAGTCGTCTATCTCCTCTGGCGTTATCTTGTCGGGATTAAATTCTATCAGTTTCATAAACCACGTCCATAATGAGTTTTTGAAAACTGTCCTTTGTAAGCGGCTCGTATGCAACCTTGCCGTTTGCCACGACATACTTCCATTGGGGCTTTTTCTTTTTTCCCTCGCCGGCAAGCAATACCAACATTATTTCCTTGTACTTGTATATAAGGTCGATACGCGCATCAATACCCACCAAAACAGTCCCAATAGGCTCCAATGTCAGACGTTTGGCTCCTATCTGAATCCATTTGGCGTTGACATCATAGATGCCAAGCAAACGCTCGTTGATGGAAATACGTTCTTCCCCAGTTTTTATAAAACCCGATTCCAAACCCTTTTTCAGCCAGTCGTTGTCTATCAACTGATAGAGGCTGCGGATATTTCTATCGAACATTTCAATTCTTTGGGGAACATTGATGCCATCAGCGTCAGTATTTTTCGATGTCCTGTTCATCGAAATTACAAAATCGTCAAACGCCTGTTCCATATTATGTGCTGTCATCTCCATACGATTTGCCATTTTTGAAAGTTTTGGCAAATCTAACAAAAAATTATATGTGCACAAAATTTTTTTTACTCGCTAATCACCACCCTGTCGTTCTCGCCAAAATTTTCGTAGCCGGAGATGATGACCTTTTCGTCGGGTTCGAGGCCTTCGAGCACTTCGTAATATTTGGGATTTTGACGACCAATGCGGATGCTGCGCTTGGAGGCTGATTTGCCGTCGGAATCCACTACATAAATCCATCTGCCGCCGGTCCGCTGGTAAAAATTGCCTTTGGGAACGATGATAGCGTTTGTGGGGCTGCCAAGTTGAATGTTGAGGTAATAAGTCTGACCGGTGCGGATATTGTCGGGCTGAGAGCCGGTGAATTTGAGGTCGGCGCGGAATTTGCCGTTGCGCACTTCCGGATATACCTTGCGGATTTGAGCCGAATAAGTGTCGTTGTTTTTCTCAAAAGTAGCGTCCAATCCCGGCATTACGCGGTCGATGTAATGCTCGTCGATACTCACTTCAATCTTATAACTCGACAGATTGTTGATTTGCCCAATCTTCATACCGCTGCCCACGCTCTGACCAAGTACCACGTCGAGGAGACCGAGTTCGCCGTCGATGGGAGCCT
>DGIK01000087.1:2507-12435 GCA_002393195.1 Bacteroidales bacterium UBA3824
ATGCCACGATAGAGGCTGTCTTGCTTGGCGCGGTTTTGATTGAGTTGCAATTGTTGCTGAGCGAGTTGGTAATCCTCCTCCGCCTGGAGATATTCTTCCTTGGAACAAAGATTTTCGGCGTAGAGTTTCTTTTTTTGTTCATAATCGCGACGGGCGCGGCTCAGTTGTTTGGTGTAAATGAGGCGGTTTTGTTCGAGGTCGAGTTTTTGTTTTTCCATCTCAATCATCGTGTTGCGGAGGTGGTTTTCCTTTTCGGCAAGGTCAGCCTCGGCGTGCAGGATGTCCATCTCCAATTGCTGGTTGGAAAGTCGTATAATCACGTCGCCCGCTTTGAGGGTGGTGCCTTCCTCGTTGATTATCTCCTCCACAATGCCACCTTCCAACGGGCTTATCTGCACCGTAGTCAATGGCAACACCTGCCCGCTCTGACGGATATAATCATTGAACTCGTCGTTCTTGACAGTGGCTATCGTAAAATTGTCGTTGCTCACCGTTACAGATTTGCAGTCGGCATTGATGAACAAATATGCCAATACAATCACCACCACGCCACCAATCCAATAAGGGACGTATTTCTTTTGGAATATCTTCCTGATGCCGGTTTTCTGTTCTATTGTCCTGTCCATAATAGTTGGGAATTAAAAATTAATAATTAAAAATTAATAATTGAAAGTCTTCCGCCTAATGGCAATTATGAATTATGCATTGTATCAAAATTGCTCCAAGTACGGCGTGCCTCGGTAGTATTCCACAACGGCGTTCTTTATCATATATACGTAGAGCGCGTTGTAGTATTTGGCTTGCGATTCGAGGTATTTGTTGTAAACCTCGTTGAAGTCGATGTACGAAATAGTGCCGAGGTCAAATTTCAGTTGCGCCGCCTCGTAATATTTTTGGTTGAGCGTGGCTGCCTTCTGCGCGGCTTGCAGCGACTTTTCGGCTGACTCAGCGTCGTCGTATGCCGAATAGACTGCGTTTTCGATTTCGCGGCAACGTTCATCGTATTCGTAGGAAGCGATTCTGTAATCAGACTTTTTGCGCGATATGTTGGAAAATTTGCCCAACCGTCCATAAATCGGGATGCTAATATGTACGCCGACAGATTTTTGTTCGTGCATTTTCATCTGGTCGTAGAATGAGATGGATGCGCCCTTGTTGTCGGGGTAGGTAGTGCGATGTGAATACCAATTGGCGTCCATAGTGATGCGCGGCAATAATTGCCACCGTGCCGTATTGAGTTCTATGCGACGGATTTCCATATTGTTTTTGGCAATCACGGTGTTAGAATTGTTGGCGACTGCGGAGAGCGCGGTCTGTTGCGCATCGGAGATTGGTGCGGCGTTGCTGGCATTTACCATTGTATCAACAACGAGACTATCTGCCGCCGGATAGTACATCACGCTTTTGAGTTCCATCAACGCCTTGTTTTTGAGAGCGTTGTATTCGGCAAAAGTATTTTCGGCATTGGCCTCAAACACTTCTTTTTCGAGGACGTCTTGCTGACTTTTGCTGCCAAGTTCGTATTCGCGGCGCGCCTTTTGGAGTGCGAGGGAGGCATTGTTGAGTTGACGCTCCGCCAATGCCGACATTTGCGAATAATATGTATAACTGCAATATTGCTGGATAGTGTTGAGGCAGATGTCGTCTTCCTTCGCCTGACGACTTTCTTTGCCGGAGAGGAGGGCGATTTTTGAGATTTTGATGCGGTTGATGGCGTTAAAACCGTCAAACAGCGTTATCTCGCCGTATAGTTGATAACTATCTTGAATGGTTGTGAGGGTCGAATACATATTGGTCTCAGGGTCGGGGATGCGTCCCGAAGAGTACGACACACCTGACGATGCCGATACCGACGGCGTGAATGCATTGAGCCAGGCGTCGCGGCGGTTGATGGCATTTTGCGATTGACGCTCGTCCTCAACGGCGATTTTGGTGGAATTTTCCACAGCGTACTGCATACACTCCCTGATACCCATCGGAGCCTGTGCCGCCGACTGTCCCGCCGTCATCAGCATTATCGGTAATATTTTAATTAGCGTTTTCATTTCGTTTCTGTTTTGATACGCCAATTAAATTACACCGACCGTGCCAAAAATAGTAAGTAGCTGAGAGTTAAGAGATTAAAGATTAAAGCGGGGTGTAAAAGTGTAAAAAATTTTTACAGTTGGTGTAAAGGAATTTTACAGAATGGGAGAGAAAATTCCCCCTCTACTTCTCCCATTCCGTAATCTCGCACTCGTGCTTCTTTTCGTCGTCATAATTAATTCCGACGAAAAGCACTTTGCCTTTGTACGAATCGAAGGCGTGAAAATATTCTTTGTTTTGTATTTGCTTCAACGCATTGCCGGTGGATGTGTTGTGTTTGAGTTCGATGATAATTGGCGGATGCTCTCCGTCCAAGTGGATTGGCACGAAAACCAAATCGGCAAACCCTTTGCCCGTGGTCAATTCCTTGAAAATTGTATAATGATTGAGGGCATAGACGTAGGCAATATACACCGCCGCCGCAAGTGCATTCTCGTTGTTATAATTGCGGTTGGAGGTAACGTGGATATGACTCTCATTGAGAGCCTTGGCTACCGCATCAGAATTTTTGAGGAGAGTTTGCTCCATAAGTTCTTCTGACGCCTTTATGATTTCGTCGGTCTTTTCGTAATCCGACATCGCCGCCATCGCGTTGTACCATTCCTTGCGCACTTCAAAATTAGGGATGCGGCAAGTGCCCGCAACATTGTTGTACGCCAAATATCCAAGGTGTATCAGATACGTAAAAACATCGTCCTTGCTTACAAAGTCGGTCATTGTGTTCATATAACTTGTAACGTTCACTTTGACCTCCTCGCCCGCAATCAGCCTAATTACATCGTCCTTCATACCTTTGTAATTGTGTTTCAGGCGGTCGGTGATTACCTTGTAAGTGGATGTCTTGCCCCAAAAATTGCCAAATTCGCCTTTCTGCAAGCATCTGACAACAGATTCAGGATTGTAGATTTCGTAACCTTTCTGGGAGTAGCCATCGTATTCACTTTTGCAACGCGCAAAGTCAACATTATATTCTTGACACAGCGGCTTAACTTCTTCCTCTGTAAAACCGACAAATTCGGCAAGGTTGTAAGCGTTGAGAATTGTATATTCTTCAAAATTGTTGAGTTTGCTCTGTACCCTGTCCCTCACTACGGGCAGGATTCCAGTGATGTATGCAAGCGAAATGGCATTGCTCAATGGTTCGCTTTTGAACAACCCATTCAAAAATTCCAAATAATCTGCAAACAAATGCGTGCCAAACTGATCGCGCACCAAGCAATCGTATTCGTCGAGTATGATGACAAAGGTCTCACTTGTGGCGGCATAGACTCGCAATATACATTTGGCGATGGTATCCTTCGGCTCAAAGTTGATTTGTGGAAATTGCGCAACGAACTCCGAACGGACAAAATCTGTCAATTCTGTCAACATATTTTCCTTTTCATTGGCGTTCTGATACTCACTTGCAACATCTATCTTAATGAAATTCAGTTTATTAAGGTATTTTTCGTAATTGTCAGCCTTTGAAATTTTCAGGTTGCTGAATATTTCACGCGAATCGCAACCCTTAGAATAATATGCGCACAGCATTTTCGTCGCGATGGTCTTGCCAAACCGTCGCGGACGCGATACGCAGACATACTGATTTCCCTTGTCGATAAATTTATTTAATTCGCTGATTAACATCGATTTATCAACATAAATATCGGCTGCCAAAACTTTTTTGAAGCCATTGTTGTCCGGATTGAGATAAATGCCCATAATCTAAGGTGTTATAAATTTTCCATTGGCAAAGGTAAATATTTTTTTGGAAAACCCAATCCGCAGCGGGGAATAATTATTGGCGCAGATTCAACCTGCAATAATACCACCTACCCCACTCTCTGTCCTACCGGCAGCGTAATAATAAACGTGGTGCCCTTGCCGACTTCCGATTCAAAGGTGATGTCGCCCTTGGCGTTGATTACCATATTCTTTACCATAGCAAGACCAAGACCAGAACCGCTACTCTTGGTTGTGAAATTGGGCGTAAAGAGCTTTTCTCTGATTTCGTCGGGGATGCCGCAACCATTGTCAGCGATGCGCACAATGAGTTTGTCGCCAGGTACTTCGAGCGATACATGGATTTTGCCGCGCACACCTTCGGGAATGGCTTGTGTAGCATTCTTGATGATATTGACGAATACGCGGGTCATCTGTTCCTTATCCGCCATAACAATCACCTCGCTCTTTCCGCCCATATCGGACGTGATGTCGCAATTCTCAACGGTGTGGAACAGTTGCACCACATTGTCGATGACCTCAACCATATTGAGCGGCTTGGCATCGGGCTGCGGCAACTTTGCAAAATTGGAGAAGCCCGTTGCAATGGACGACAACGTGTCAATTTGTTGAATCAACGTGCTCGAAACCTTGTTAAGAACTCCCTCAAAATCAGGATTCTTGGCATCCCATGAGCGCGTCAAGAATTGTATGCTGAGCTTCATAGGCGTGAGCGGATTTTTGATTTCGTGGGCGATTTGCTTAGCCATCTCGCGCCATGCACTCTCACGCTCGCCCTTTGCAAGCAGTTTGGCTGATTCGTCAAGTTTATCGACCATCTTGTTGTACTCGGCAACGAGCTGACCGAGTTCGTCCTTGCGGTTGTAATCTATCTTTTCGTAATTTTTGCCGAGTTCGATAGTCTCTATCTTGCTCTGTATTAGTTTGATAGGCTGTACAAAACGGTCGGAAATCACCACTCCCAATACCACGCTAATCATCATAAGCACCACATACAGATTGAGTATCGACACAATAATCGTGCTTAGCTCCCTCTCCAATTCCTCCGGCTTGGTGAAATATGGGAGGTTGATGTAGCCGATGAGTTTTTCGTTGTTGTTATAAAAAGGAATATACGCCGACGCAAAAGTCATATCGCCGATTTGTTCCTCGTGGCTATATGCCGACTTGCGGTCCACTACAAAACTTTGGAGCGCAGTCCTGTCGATTCGTGTGCCTGTAAGTCCCGCCTTGAAAATCTCCGGTCTCGAACATGCCACCATTTCGCCTTCCGGTCCATAAATATTGATGTCGGTGAAGAAGGCGCGCGACATCTTGGTAACCATTTCATCCATCTCGCTCACCTCAGTAGGGCTCCACCTCGTATCAAACGCCTCGATATTGCCGCACTGCTGCCTAAACTGTACATTGACACTCGCAACCTTCTCATCCATTTCCTGACTGTTTTGGGCGCGGAATTTCTTGATGTTGTTGTTGACTGTGCCAACACAAATACATACAAACGAAAACAGCATCAACGACGTAATAGAAAGAATGAGCCTGGTCTTGATTTTGTGACGGTAATTGCTGTCGCGGGTTGTCAAAAGCCTGATAAGCAAACATATACCCACCACGAATATGTATATCATATACAGGTATGCCAATTGTATCACAAAATCCACAAATGTAACTTCCTTGCGCGACACCACCACCGTATTGCCGTCCTTGTGGTAAATAGTGTGTATGTACCCGTCGGTGTTCATAGTGCGGATAGTATCGCCCACGCCTTCAAACTCCTTCATAAAAGCGCGGTCGCTTATATCATAATTGTAACTGCCTGTCTGCGATATTTTCTGACCGTTGTGGTATCGCACATAATCTACGCCATCCAATGCCGACTCCTTCACCCTGCTGTCGATGAGGAGGCTCGGATAGCCAATTTCTTGCGGCACAGCCTTGCGGTCGAGGGCGATGCAGACATAGCGAGTACGGTCTCCGATGCGGTACTTGAAGGGTGCATAGTAGCTGATTGTGCCGTCGGGATTGGTCACCAACGAAAAAACAGTTTTGGCGAGAGGCACGCCTCGTGTGGAAAACGCCTTCACATACGGATCCGAAATGTCGGAGAAGTTGCCATTTGGCGATTCCAATATCTTTACTTTGAAATCGTATCGCGTCCAATATCCGCTGAAATACTGATGCAGCAAATAGTCGTGAAGCCTCTCAAACGGTGCCATATTCTCCGACATTCGCAAAAATTCGGGCACAATGCCATCGTTTTGCATCTTGATTGAGACATTCTCCAACAACAAATCTGCCACGGGGTCGCTGTAGTCTGACGGGCTCGATACGAGTTCGGCGCAGTGCCTGTCGGATTTCTGCTCTGTGGTGATGGTAATCAATAGGCAGAAAAATGTTGCGCTCAATAATAGCATAAATATATAGGTGTATGTGCTCGTATCAAAATTGCGGCAATACAAGTACATCGCCGCGCCTATCAGGAGAAACGCATACAATACGCCAAGCCCGGCGAGCATATCCACAATGCACCACACCAACAGCGATGCTGCAAGCGCACATGCAAGATATATCAAGACGCTACGTTTGAAGTTGACTATGATGCTGTAATCGAAACAGCGCGCTATCATTATAGCGGAATATATGACGCTCGCCGTGAGCAGCAACACAATCAAAAAGCATGAACAGCTGAAAATATCGAGCGTCATTACGTTGGTAAGTTGGAACGAAATCTTGCTCTCGCCCACAAGACGGCGCGTTACTGTATAAATGTAGCCAAACAACAGGAAAAACGCCGCGAGCATCACGCCCCACCATGTCAACTTGCCGCCTGCCGATTGCGACGCCATCCATTCCTTGACGTGCGCATAGTCGGCAAGTATCCACGTATAATGCAATACAAACACCAACACCACCATATTGGCAATAAAATCGCCAATCGTGGAAAACATGCTTGCATCGAAAAAATACGCCTTGTCAAAAAAATCGATGTGATATACAAATTGCGGACGCTCCAACAGCCACAGCACTACGCGTACAGCCAGCACAAGGGCGATGATGGAGATTATCTTCACCGTATTGCCGGGCGTTTCAGTCAGATAGACCACAACTGTCCTCACAAACATCAGAATCATCACAAGCCCAAGAAGCGAAATCACGCCCTCCATGTTGGACTTGGCTCGATGTGTGTCCACAGTGTTGGTGGGGATGAGGGAGAATATGTAGTCGTTGTTGCTGTCCTTAAAATCGACGCCATACATTATCGGGGTAAGCGACACGTTGAGCGACGTATCGAGGGCGAAGCCTTTCTCAAAATGATTGCGGAGGTACTGGTTGTTGTAGTTGTACTGGCTCTTGATGAGAATGAAGCCGAGGTATATTATATTGTGGGCAGTTACGGTGCGTATCTCGTACCATCCATTGTTGAGATGCATCACGGTATTGTTGATTCCAGAGCGGGAATACAGGCGGTGTAGTGTAATGGAATTGTCGGTCCAATAGCGGAGCGTGTCGTCTTCGTATATGAACACGGCAAACCCTTCGTCCTTTATATGGTCGATGTTGCGCTCATACATCCAGACATCATTGTCCTTCACAAAACCCTCGCCCGCCTCCACGTCGGAGCGCATCTGGGCGATGATTTTGTCAACGGCAAGCTCCTTGTCTATCAAGACCTGCTGCACCCTCTCCTGATCCACTCGCTTGGTGCCAGAGCCAAACAAGCCGCTATCAAGCATAAATGCAGCTCCAAAGAGCAACACCGCATAGACCAAAAACTGTATTTTTAGAAACTTCTCTTTCACTTTGTCGTTCCCTGTTTTACGAAATTCTTAAAATCTTGTTGTCTTCTTCAAATTTCTTACGTTTTCCTCATTGAGTAGTTTTTCCTTTTTTTTCAATCTCTCCTCTCTCCTCTCATTCATGATGGTACGGCTCGCCCCGCATGATGGTAAACGCCCTGTAGAGCTGCTCTATGAATACGAGTCTTACCATCTGATGCGAAAAAGTCATCTTGGATAGCGACAGGCTGCAATCAGCCATTGCCAATATCCTCGGATGAAGACCGTAAGGTCCACCGATTACGAATGTTATGTCTTTGCCGGGGGATACCATTTTCTTGGACAAAAATTCGGCGAACTTTACCGAAGTGTATTCCGTGCCATGTTCGTCGAGCACTATTCGGTATGAGCTTGGCGCCATGTAAGGCTCCAGCATCCGCGCCTCCTGCTCCTTCACCTGGTCGAAGCCAAGGCTGGCGGCGTTCTTGATGTCGCGCAAGACTATCTGCTCATACTGAACGTATTTTTTGATACGCTTCTCGTATTCGGAGCAAGCCTCCACGAGATAATTCTCGACGGTCTTCCCCACCGTGACAAATCTGATTTTCATATTTCACTTTTCTGTTGGTAAAGTCAGGTTGGCTCTCTGAATACTGTTTCCATACAAGTATTAAGCAAACAGCGTTCCACAAATTGCAGCCAGCACCGCACGTTCCTTGTTTTTTGCGTCTGATATTTTACAATTTTCTACAAAAATAATTTTTAAAGTGCAAAGATTCAAATAATTAACATTTTTTTTAAAACTTCAAAAAAAAGTCGTCGAGAGTTGCCCCCGACGACTTTTTGCCATATCATCAACGCAGAGAGCGTATCAGATTCCAGATTATTCTGCCTTAGGAGCCTCAGCATCTGCCTCGGCGTCTGTGTCGGCGGTCTTCTTGCGGGTGCGCTTGCGGGTCTTCACGCCGCCTTCCTGAGCTGCCTCGCCCTCGGCTGCCGGTGCTTCGCCTTCCTTCTGTGCCTCCTCGTCGTCCTTGCCGTCCACGTAGCCCTTCTCAACAAGGATGTTGTACCATGAGAATGCACGCTTGATGTCCGATACATATACACGGTCGGTATCCCAGTTAGGCAACGCCTTGGCAAAGAGCTCTATCAACTCGGCGTCCTTAGCCTTCTTGGGCGCGAAGGGCGTGGGTTTGCCTTCGAGCACATTGTAGATGTTTCTGTACACATCCGAGAGCTTGGTGTCGCCGTCGGTGGTGTATATCGAGATGTCTTCAAGTGCGCTTATCCTCGATGTGGCGTATGCCATTGTGCGCTTGCCATCTACAATTGATTCAACGATAAGCCCGTTCTTGGCCTGTGCAACATGCTTGTAGAGGCCCGGGTAGGTCGCTATCGACAATATTCCTTTTAAACTCATTTTTTCCTGTATTTTTGTTTGTTCAATTTTATTGCGGCTGCAAAGTTACAATCTTTATGTTTTTTTGGAAAACAATTCGTGATTTTTTTTGCAACACAAATGCAAAAATACGCCAAAAAATTTAATTCAATGGATTTTATAGTGTATCTTTGCAGCGGTTTTCAGAAACAAGACCACACAATCATTCATTTTTTTATTTAACACAAACAGAAAACTGATAAAATAACGATGAAAAAAAGTTTCATATCGATTTTCAAGGCAGCTGCGTGTGCAATTGCAATCACAATGGCGACATCCTGCGCCAACAATAACGGCGGCAATACTGTTGCCGTAAGCGGTGGCGCATCGGTATCCACTGACGGCATAGCATGTGTCTATCTTGACAGCCTCATCAACGGCTACGACCTCTACAACGACGAGATGACCAAATTCATGGCGAAGCAAAACAAGTATGAGCAAGACCTTCAGAGCAAGGGCAAGTCGCTCGAACGCCGCGCCATGGAGCTCCAGCAAAACTACGAAAAACGCCTTATAACGCCTACCCGCGCTCAGGAAATACAGCAGCAGCTCGCAGCTGAGCAGCAGAAGCTCATGCAGACACAGGAGCAGCAGAGCATGGAGCTCGCCGACGACCAGGCACAGATAATGAGCCGCGTGGCTGATTCCATCAAGAATTACATCAACATTTTCAACGCCGACAAGAGGTTCAAGTTAATTATTACCTCGCAGGGCTATTCCACATTGCTCTACGCCGACCCCGCCCTCGACATTACAAAGCCCGTGCTCAATGGTCTCAACGACAGATACCGTGGCAACTCTTCGTCAGCTCCCGCAGCCAGCACTACTGACACAACAAAAGCAAAATAATAATGCATAATTCATAATGCATAATGCATAATGCATAATTATAAAATGCATAATT
>DGIK01000087.1:12541-30553 GCA_002393195.1 Bacteroidales bacterium UBA3824
ATTACGCAACGCTAAGCAATTTGCATAGCGACTTGCGGCTCAGTGGACGTTGGATTACCAAGTCGGTATATAGTCTGGTCTTCGATTTGGAGTTTTCGTCCAATTCTGCGCCGCTCACAAATGCAAAACGCACCTTTGGATTGGTGTGGAACACGGCTCCGGCGGCGGCAAATCCAGCGGCGGGCGACGACGACAGGTCTATGATGGCGATGCTGAACCCACGTTTGGCGTCGGCAAGCACCTCCACCTCCTCCACAGAGCGGCAGCACACAACGTCGATGCCATACGACCCGAAAAAGATGTTCACAAAATCATAATCCTCCACGTATGGCGACATCACCATTATCGCACCGCTGTCGTTATACTGTTCGAGCATCTTCTCTACCTTCTGATACATATCCACATCATTTGGGGGCGTGTTGAGCAACGGCACCTCAAAGCCAAACTTGCTACCCACCCCGGGATGACCTTCCGCATCCATAGTGCCGTTCATAAGGCTCGCAAGGCTTTTGCAAATGCTCAATCCAAGCCCGACGCCCTCATATTGGCGAGAAAGCGTCGCCTCGCTTTGATTGAAACTGCCAAATATGAGGTCTATTTTGCTCTGGTCGAACCCAATGCCCGTATCAGACACATCAAAGCGTATCCTATTCTCCACATAGTCATAGTGGACGGTGATATGCCCTTCGTTGGTAAATTTTACTGCATTGTCGAGCAATATGCTGAGTATCTTGTAATACCCCACCTCAAAACCACATATAAAGTTTTTGCCGGAAAAGTCGTTGTCAAATACAAGAGTAATATTCTTGCCGCTGTCCTTAATCTTATTCTGCGCCATCGCCCTCAGGCTGCTCAACATTACGTCCACCTCAAATATATTGGTGGTGATATTGATGTCGCCCGACTGCAACTGCGAATAATAAAGCATGTCGTTGAGGGTGTCGAGAAAACGGTCGCAAGACTTTTGCAACACCTGCATAAAATGTCGCCTGCGCTCCTCGGATATGGAAGGATTGTTGATGATGGCACCATAGCCAAGCACCGAATTGAGTGGCGTGCGCAATTCGTGGGTAACATTGGCAAGAAACGACGCCTTCATCTTGTCGCTCTGCTCGGCACGCTCACGCACATCGGCAAGCAGCTTGCAACATTCGTCGAGTTTGTCTTGTGCGCTGCCCGTCTCCTGCCGCAGATGCGATACTACACTCTCGTAATTGGCATTGAGTCTGCTGAGGCGGTCAATCTCGTGCGTCATATTCTCTATCTTAGCCTTGTAGGAGGCTATCTCGGATACCTTGTTGGCAAGTTCGTCGGAATTTGCCGCCATATCCTCCTCATATCGTTGAATCCAAAAAGCATAATCCCTGCAGAGACGGTGCGCCCACACTACAAGCCACAAAAACACCAGCAACGCCACCACCCAGCACACGCATAGCAACATGCGCTCCATGCCTGCCCCAAGCCGGAGGATGAGCAACAGCATCGCAGTAAGTGCCACTGCGA
Organism: Bacteroidales bacterium UBA3824; assembly: GCA_002393195.1. Classification (GTDB taxonomy): domain Bacteria; phylum Bacteroidota; class Bacteroidia; order Bacteroidales; family UBA3824; genus UBA3824. Next base: position 14,045 of record DGIK01000087.1, read on the forward strand.
GGACGCCACCGAATATATATATAAGTTTTGTTTTTCTCATGTGTGCCTAATTTTTGATTTAAATGCAAATCTATAAAAAAATTCACATTATTTTTGCATAAAATCAAAAAAAATTACTATTTTTGCATCAAATTTAATACAAAGTACGCTTTACAATATGGAAATGCCCCTTGAACACCTCGTCGCGCACCATCATCACCACCATCATCACCATGACGGTGGCAATACTTCGTGCGGCAGGCTATCCTGACAATGGGACTTGGGACGTTGGCAAAATGACAAAACAACGGGTGCAGTTTCATATTTGGACAAAATAAACAAAGGCCGGGTCGCAGAGAAGGGATTCGGCTTTTTTGTTGCTAATACAACAACGACAATCAAGAATTAATGCATAAACATAATAAAACAACATACATCAAAAATGGAAAGATTAAAAATCGCAATCCAAAAATCTGGCCGCCTGAGCGACAAGTCGGTGGAACTCTTTGAGAAAGCCGGCATCAGCGCGTCCAACAACAGCAGCCGACTGCTGCTCGCATCAGCATCCGACTTCCCTATCGACATCCTCTACCTTCGCGACGACGACATCCCGCAGTGCGTGGCTGACGGCGTGGCAGACGCGGGCATCGTGGGCGAAAACGTCATCTGGGAATCGGGCAAGCAGGTAGAAACCGTGGAAAAACTCGGCTTCGGCAAATGCCGCCTCTCGCTCGCCATTCCACGCGACACCCCCGAATACACTGGTCTCCAATGGTTCAACGGCAGGAAGATTGCCACCACCTATCCAGTAATCCTCCGCAAGGTTCTCAACGACAACAACATCCAAGCCGACATCCACGTCATAAGCGGCTCGGTGGAGATTTGCCCCGCAATAGGACTCGCCGACGCTATTTTCGACATCGTTAGCACCGGCAGCACCCTCCTCAGCAACGGTCTTGTTGAGAAGGAAAAAATGGTGAACTCCGAAGCTGTGCTCATCAAGAATGACAACCTCAACGCCGAAAAACAGCAGATTCTCGACAAACTCCTATTCCGCATACACGCAATCAATGCCGCCAAGAGCAACAAGTACATACTCCTCAACGCGCCCAAGAAAAACCTCGACAACATCATCCGCCTTCTCCCCGGCATGAAGAGCCCGTCTGTGCTTCCTCTCGCCGACAGCGACTGGGTGAGCGTTCATTCGGTAGTGAAGGAGAGCGAATTTTGGGAGATTATCGACAAACTCCAAGCCGAAGGCGCACAGGGAATTTTAGTAGTACCAATCGAAAAAATGATTCTCTAACGATGTTCAAAATCCAATACACAACCGACGACGACTTCACAGGTCGCTCCCGCCGCCCCGCCGGACGCACAGACGACATCATCCCCATCGTCCGCGACGTGCTTACGGCTGTAAGGGACGGCGGCGACAAGGCGGTAAGGGAGCTTACCTTGAAATTCGACAAATCTTGCCCCGACAATCTCCTGACGACACAGGAGGAACTCGAAGCGGCAGCAAAAGAAGTGCCCGACGACCTCAAGAAGGCCATCGACATCGCACGTCAAAACATCGAAAAATTTCACCGCAGCCAGCTCCCTTCCGAAATCCACAAAGTGCAGACTTCTGAAGGCATCACCTGTTGGCAAAAAGCCGTTGCCATCGAAAAAATCGGCATCTATATTCCGGGCGGCACAGCACCGCTTTTCAGCACGGTTTTGATGCTCGCAATTCCTGCCAAGATAGCCGGCTGCAAGGAGATTGTGCTTTGTTCGCCACCACGCAGCGGCGGCTCTATCAATCCTGTCGTATTGTATTGCGCCAAGATACTCGGCATCAACAAGGTGTTCAAAATTGGTGGCAGTCAGGCAATTGCAGCAATGGCGTATGGCACGGAGAGTGTTCCCAAGGTAAGCAAAATTTTCGGACCGGGCAATAAGTTCGTTACTGTTGCCAAGCAGCTCGTCAATTCGTCAGAAACGGCAATCGACATGCCCGCAGGCCCGTCGGAACTTGCAGTAATTGCCGACCAAAACACCAATCCCGTATATGCAGCCGCCGACCTGCTCAGCCAGTGCGAACACGGCACGGATTCTCAGGTAGGTCTTTTTGTAACCACCAACGACAAGGCAGACGAAATCATCGCCGAGGCGGAGCGTCAACTCGCACTCTTGCCCCGCCGCGACATCGCTGCACAGAGTTTCCAAAATAGTTTTGCAGTCATTACAGGAAATACCGACCAGGCTGTCCGCCTTTCCAACCTTTGGGCTCCCGAACACCTGATAATTTCCACCGACGACTGCGACACCCTCGCCGAAAAAGTGGTGAACGCGGGAAGCGTTTTCATTGGCAAATACGCCTGTGAGTCAGCTGGCGACTATGCCTCTGGCACCAACCATACGCTGCCCACCAACGGCGCGGCAAACGCATATTCGGGACTCAATATGGATTCGTTTATGAAAAAAATAACGTTCCAGACCATCACGGAGACAGGCATCCGCACCATTGGCCCCGCCATCGAGACTATGGCTGCCGCCGAACAGCTCGACGCCCACAAAAACGCCGTCACAGTGCGTCTGCAACGATAATACACGCTCTTTCCGCCGCCTACGGCGACGGGATTTTTATTCAACGAAAATTAAAACGAATTTTAACGAATTAAAACGAATTGACGATTTAGAAATTCGTTTTAATTCATTTTAATTCGTTAAAATTTTTGTTTAAAAATCCAACCACCGCAAGGTGGTTGCAAATCAAAACTATTCACGTTTAGAAAAAATGGACTTCAACAAAGTTTTACGAAAAAATATCCTCGACATGGAGCCGTACACAGCGGCGAGGGATCTCGTGCCAAAGGGTGATTACATCTTTTTGGATGCCAACGAAAACCCCTACGGCACTTGGAATCGCTATCCCGACCCAATGCAACGCGACCCCAAGGCGATGCTCGCCGCCATCAAGGGTGTAACGCCCGACAATATGGTGATGGGCAACGGCAGCGACGAAATCATCGACCTGCTCTATCGCATCAGTTGCAACCCCAAACAGGACAACGTAATCTCCATCTCGCCAAGCTACGGAATGTATTTTACTCTTGCCAACTTAAACGACGTGGAGTTTCGCGAAGTGATGCTGGACGACGATTTTGAGTTTAAGCCCGAAGACATCCTCGCCCGTGTAGATGACAATACCAAGATGATTCTCCTCTGCTCGCCAAACAACCCGACAGGCAAGTCGTTTGACCCGCAAAAAATCTTGACAATCGTCAAACAATTCCCCGGCATCGTGGTAGTGGATGAGGCTTACAACGACTTTTCGCCCACAGAATCGCTTATCAAGTATCTCCCTCAATACGACAACCTCGTAATATCGCAGACATTCTCTAAGGCGTGGGGACTTGCATCCATCCGTGCCGGCGTAGGCTACATGAGCAAGGAGCTCGCCGCCATCGTCAACAAGGTAAAGATGCCCTACAATATGGACGGCTTCACACAAAAGACCATTGTTGAACGCCTTGCCGATCTCGATTCGTTCAACAAGACTGTGAAACTCCTCGTCTCGGAGCGCGACCGCATCATGGCGGAACTCTCAAAACTCAGTTACATCGAAAAAGTGTTTCCCTCGGATTCCAACTTCTTCATGATACGCACACCGCGCCACGCCGAATTGATGCAATACATGATTAAAAACGGAGTAATCCTCCGCTCGCGCCACTCGATGGCAAAATGTCAAAACTGCATCCGCATCACCGTCGGCACTCCCGAGCAAAATGATTTGCTGATTAAACTGATGAAGGAATTTTAATTGCGGAATATAATAATAAAAAACGAGTTATCGCTATATAATAAAATTATTGCATAGCGATATCTCATTTTTTTCATTTTTGCACAATAAAAAAGAGGTTTGGAAATTCCAAACCTCTTTTTGTTATTGTTTGTTGCGGGAAACGTACCCGACTTATCGTCTATTAGTTCAAGTACTTCGGACGAGCTACATGCTTAGCCATGCAAGGAGCGAAGGTGTAGGAGAAGTTGATGAGGGCAGTGGTGTACTGGTCGCCATATTTGCCACCCTTTACGTTGCCACGAACAACTTTCTGTACCTGACCTGCTACGCCCTTAGGCATTTCCTTGCCGAAGCCAAAGCTTGACATACCGTCGAGGTAGTCGTTGCCCTTGCCCTTAGAGCCTACGAGAATGTGCTGAACGAGCTCAAAGCCGATACCGAACTTCTTGGTAGCCTGATATTTGAAACCAAGACCAACGGGAAGAGTCCATGCTGCGGTGTTGTAGTAACGACCTTCAGCCTTGAGTGAACGGGTGCTTACCCATACATTCTGGCCGTCAACACGCATAGAGCTTTTCGGGTTGTAGATTGCACCACCGAAACCAGCAGTGATGTAACCAGCCCACTTCTGACCGAAAGTAGATTCAGGAGTAACGTCTTTCGGCTTCAAGAAATAGAAGTTGAACATCACATTGATGTCAAACGTCCAGGTGCGGAAGTTGAGATGACGCTTTTTAGCATAATCGATCTCGGAATCAGCGTCAAAACCCTGCAACCTTGAGAGGAGGAAATTTGTCCTGAGGCTGAGCCTCTCAATCATCCTGTACTCGTAGCCAATCTGAGCAGAACCGTTGAGAGTCTTGAAAGGAATACCATGACCCTCCACCGGGCAAATGTCAGTCTCTGCCACGTTGCCACCTATGCCAGCGTAAATGCTGTGGCGGGTGGACTTCCACGATGTCTGTGCAAAGACACCGCTTACTGTGAATAATGCCACTAAAACAAAGGCTATTACTTTTTTCATAATTTTATAATAATTAATATTTGTTGAGTTATTCATACTTCTTTGACATTCACACTTCATTTTATGGCTTTACAATGTGCCTATACTACGTGCGAAAATCTTTGCAAATATATAAAGAATTTTACATTCGTAGCAAAAAAATCAGAAAAAAAATCAAAAAAAATGAAACAATTTTCTATCTGACTGTCTTTCAGGTTTTTACAGGTAGTGAAATATGCCATTTTTACATCAAAAAACGATAATGAAGTGTAAACAATGCTGTAAAATACGTGTCGTTATAACCAGAATTGCCACGTTTGCCGCCGGTGGAAAGTGAAGAACCGCCTTTGCGCCGGTCGGCAAACACTTTGGTCATCTCGCTCGGCGGCGTGATGCCCAGCTCGTCGTAATTGAAATAATAAGCAGAACAATCGTCGATGTAATCGGTGGTAGTGAAATGCTGCAACAGCTCTATGCCCAATGAGATTTCCCTCGTAACCTGGCACTTGAAGCCTATTCCGAAGGGGATGCTGATGGCGGTGAGCTTGTATTGGTCGTTGGCTGCCACTACATACTCATTGCCGCCGTCCCTTGCCAAAAACTCTACGCCTGTACCCTGACCCTCTGTGCAGAGCGGCTGCAATTCATACCATTGCCCATTGTAATTGCCCATCGGGTTGAAGTGAAGCAGGGCAAGCTCAATGCTGATGTAGCCCGACCATCTTTTCCAAAAACTGCCTTCGCCGCCAATCCTCGATATGTCTTTCTCGCGCAGGAAATAATATTCGCCGCCAATGCCAAATTCCAACAAGTTGCTCTTGAAATTGAGGTTGCGACTGCGACGAGCCTCGTTGTTGGCGTTTACGTCGTCGGCTGCCACCTTGGAGAATGTAAAGGTAAATTTGCCTGTAAGACGGTCGGCAAGTCGGTATCGGTAGCCAGCCATAGTTGACAGCTTAAGTATGCCGGGGTCCAAATCCTTGAAGTTGAAGAAGTGTCCGCCGTTGTCGTCGCCGCCGCCAAGGTCGCCCATGAATATATTGCCGCCAATACCAGCCACGACAGAATGACGCGAGTTTTTCCACGTCTGCTGCGCCGACGATGTGCCAAAGGTTGCCGACAGCAACAATACAACTATTATAATATGTGTGAGAATATGTTTCATAATGACTATAAAACGCTGAAATATGATTTTTAGTGTGGAGCGAGGGCTTCCTTGCCTGCGACAGGCGGGCGAGCCGCCCGCACTCCACACTACTCAATTCCTCTTATCGACGCCCCACAACAATTTGTTGCGCAAGGTGGAGAAGAAGCTCGTACTGCTCAGACGGAGAAGTTTTAGTTTTTTTGTTGATTTTTTGATTGTAAGCTCCTCGCCAAATGGCAGGCACGCCTGACGATAATCGAGGGATACAAGGTAATTTTTTTCGCGACCGTCGGCTTCTATGCGCAAAATATTGTCGTCGCTGATTACCATAGGGCGAACCGACAATGTGTGAGGCGACACCGGCGTAAGTACAAAATTGCCGCTGCCCGGCAGAATGATTGGCCCACCCGCACTGAGAGAATAGGCTGTGCTGCCCGTTGGCGTGGCTATTATCAAGCCGTCAGACCAATATGTATTGAGGTATTCGTCGTTGAGGAAAACCTTGATGCTAATCATGGAACTCGTATTTACCCTCATGATCGTTACTTCGTTGAGGGCTATATTAAGGTTTCCAAAACGCTCCGACGAACTCGACGTCTCTATCAGAGTACGTGTCTCCAAGTCTGTGCGACCCTCCAAGATTTCGGTGAGGGAATCCTGCAATGTATTTTCGGAGACGTATGTAAGAAATCCAAGGCGCCCGCTATTGATGCCCACAACCGGAATGTCGGCGAGTACAGCGTAGGGGACGCTCTCAAGCAATGTGCCGTCGCCGCCAATGCTTATAAGCAGGTCGAGGTCGCCCGGCATCTTGAAACTATTAATAAATGTGCCTGTGATTTTTGGCGTAAAATACAGCGTCTGCTCGATGTTACGCAGGAATTCCTCGTAAACGTATATCTCGCAGCCGTTGCGGTTGAGCATCTCAAATATCTTGTAGATGCTCTTATGGAAATCAGGTCCAAATTTACGTCCAAAAATTGCAACTTTCATGGCTGTTTGTCAAATTTGGCGACGGGGATAAGGTTGAAGGGGAGGTTGATAATCTGGCTGTACTCCTCGCCAAGCCCCTGCATATCTTCGTCGATCTCCTTGTAATACCAATTGATGGTGATGTCGCTCTTATCCTTGAGCCCCTGCAACAGAAGAAGTATCTGTATCAGCTGCTTGCTCGAAGCCGTATTGAAATACTCCAGCTTCATATCGAACACAGTCTTCGGGTTGGGATTTTTGCAGTAATTGGCAAACCACTCGAGGATGGGCGCGTAAAACTCCACCGCATCCTCCGGCAGCGACATGCGTGTCAAAAGGAATGTACCCTTCTCGGCGTCTAACAACACCCCGGGGGTGTCCACTGTTGGTTCTTTTACAAATGGTTCCATTTATAGCGTTAATTATTATAGTCTCTTTAATCCACTTTCATTACATCCACCTTGGCCATAAAGAAGTCTCTGCCTCCTCCGGCATCAACGATGCTGTACTCTATCTTGGAGCCCGACTTGCGCCTGATGTCGATGAATCCAAGCCCTGTGGATATTGGGTCATTATTGAAGTTGAACAATATCTTGTTGTATTCCTTGGAAAGCCTGGTGTTGTCCATCGCGTCTATGCGTTCGATGCGCGCCGACAATGCGGCAGACTTTTCCTTGGCAACGTAATTGCCCGCCAAAAGCGAAAACCGGTCGGCGTGTTCCTTGATGTAAAACACACCCGCCTTCCATCCCGTGAAGTCCTCCTTGTTGTCGGCGTGCTTCACAATGTTTTGCAGCAGCTCCACCATCACGCCATACAATTTGATGCGCGTCTTGGTCTCGCTCATTCCGCTCTTCAATATTGAGAGCAACGACAGAAGGTTTTCCTGGTCGAAGTCGCCCTTGAACGACAATGTGTAGCTATTACGATTGAATATTTCGTGTACATCAATCAAATTCTGTATCGTGTAAGTCTCCTTGCCGTCGTCGGTTGCCTTACCGCCAGACGTGTCGATTTCGGTGGTGAGGTAGAAATACGAATGAGCTTCGTCAACAGGCTTGATGAGGTAGTCGAGCTTGTTGCCGGAGCGTTTGGCCATCTCTATGAGACCCAAGCTCGCGCCACCTTCCGGCGTGAAGCCTACCATGGTGCGGGTCTCGCGGCTTAGTTCTTTGAGCCCGTCGGCGTCGAGGTGGTTGATAGTCTCCAGTTTCTCTCGCAGCGCCGACTCCTCCGAACGCTTCATCAGATTGCCGGTGGCGATGATATATTTGTGCCGCTTCTTGTATATAACCACAATGGCAGAATTGTCGTCGGAATTGCCTCCCACTGCCTGATGGGCGGTGATGTTTTGAAGACCTTCGCCCATTATGTAGTATATCCTCGACCTCATCTTCCGTGTGTCGTCCGCCTTCGCCAGGTTGGTCTTGGCGAGTTCGAGTATGTTCATAACGAGGTGCGCGGTTACTTCACCACGATAGACATACTCCAAGTCGTCCTTTTCGATGTCACGGAAATGGTCGTATATAAAGTCCAGCGACTGTTCCATATTACTTTTTGCTTTTAATTTTGGTATGCGCATCAACAATGCGGTGCAAAAATCTTGCCACCGTCAGCCAATTAGCGTTATGCGTCGGCAGCGTTGCCAAAATTGAATGGCATCGTGTTGCCGCCCGCGCCATCGGTGTTTTTGATGCGTCCAAAACGTTGCTCATACTTCGACACATTGTCCTGCAAGGCGAGCAAAAGCCTCTTGGCGTGTTCTGGAGCGAGTATTACACGGCTCTTGACTGACGGACGGCGCATGCCGGGCATCAATTTCAAAAAGTCGATTACAAACTCCGAACTCGAATGTGTGAGCATCGCGAGGTTAACATAATTGCCGTCAGCCACGTCCTCAGGGAGGTCGATGTTCAACTGCGGCGCGTTGTTGAGTTCTTCTGCCATTATGTTGTTGTCAAAAAAAATTTTCCGTGGCAAATGTAAAAATTATTTTGCGAAAATACTAATTTTTGATGATATATTTTTTCAACATTCCTTTACCACCACTTCGCTGCGGGTATTGTCGCCGGAGCATTTGCGGACGAGGATTTTGGCGTCGATGCGCTCCTCCAATTCGGGGACGTGGCTTATGATGCCCACTTTGCGCCCTTGGAGATGGAGTTTTTGGAGCATCACAAGCACCGAATTGAGGCTCTGCGCGTCCAACGTGCCGAAACCTTCGTCGATGAAAAGCATCTCGGAGCCGCGTCCGCCCTGCATCATATCGCTAAGCCCCAATGCCAACGCCAACGAAACCATAAAACTTTCGCCGCCGGAGAGTGTGGACACGGGACGGCGCACGCCCATTTCCAAATCGTCCACCAAAATCGCCAGCGAATCGCCGCCGCAACACAGCCTGTATTTGCGCGTCAAGCCGGTGAGACGCTTGTCCGCATTGTGGAGGAGAATCCTCAATGTGTGTATCTGTGCGAGGTTTCTGAGGCGTTTGCCGTCGCAACTGCCGACAGCATTGTAGAGCGAGAGCCAATCGTCGTAATCCTTCTGACGTGCGGCGCGGTCGGCTACAAGGCGGTCGTAGGTCGCCTTGGTGCTTTGGAGGTGTTCTATCTTGGATTTTGATTCGCCAATGCGTGATTTCAATGCGTCGCAATCTGTTTTGCAAGCCGTCAACGACGCAGAAAGCGAATCCACGGTCTCGGCGGCTTCGTCTGATTGCGATTGTAGCTGCAATTTTGCCTGAGTTTCAGCGATTTGAGCGGCGAGCATTTTGGATTTTTCCAACAACGACGCAAATACATTTGGCAACTGCGTCAATGCCACCGTAGCCGTGTGAGGCGTCGGCGCGGCATCGGGAAATGTTTCTTTTAATTTTTTTACGGCATCGCAACCGTCCAAAATCCGCTGCAAATTGTCGGCGTTTTTGGTCAGCGATTCCAACTTTTTGCCCAAATCCGCATAACCCCTGGCGGCGGTGTCGCTGTCAGTTTTTATTTTTTGGAGGGCAACTATATCTGCGGCGTGGGCTTCTATTGTTGGAAAATATTTTTGTAACGATAATACTAAATTGTTGCGCGTCAGTAAGTTAGATTCGATATTTGCGGCGATGTTGGCAAGTTCGGTGTTCTTGACCGCCAATACGCTTTCGGTTTTTGATTTTGAATCTTTGGCAGCATTGAAGGCTCGGTTTTTAGCGTCAAAATCGGCACGGGCAGTGTCAAATGCCTTTTTAAGTTGCTGATATTGAGCATCTAATGTTTGAGCGCGTTGGTTGAGGGCGGCGAGGATGTCATTGACGGCTGCAACAAAATCCTCCTCATTCAACCCGTTGAAATCGCGCTCCAATTCGCCCCCATAATATGCGTATGCTTTCGACTTGCGCTGAATAGAATGATTGAGCGTCTCCTCGGCCTTTGGAATGTCGGTTTTGGTGAGCCTATTAATCTGCGCAATTTTCTCTTTTACAGCACCTTGCAACTTTCCAAGACGCTGACGGACAGTGTCGGTTTCGAGTTTTTTGGCGGCGAGATTTTCTTTGGCAGTCTGCAATACAGCGTCCAATGCAGCCGCCGACTGCGACGCATACGGGTGCGCAAGGCTTCCGCACAACGGACAAGGCTCATTGTCAATGAGTTGCAGGCGTAGTTGTTTAAGATTTGCGGAGGCGGCGAGCAATTGTTTGTTGTAATTGTCGTTGAGAGCGTTGTATTCTATTTCAAGGCGTTTGGATTCGCCTTCGAGGTTGATAATCAACGCATTGTCGGCGGCGGCATCGGTCTGCAACTGTTGCAACTGTTTTTGCAAGGCATTGAGGGTTTCTGTGCCGCGACGGATGCCGTCAAAAACCTCTCGGAGTGTTATGATGCTGCCGCTGAGTTTGGAATGTTTGGTTTGCATAGCCTTCAGCGCTTCGACATCAAAATCATTGTATTGTTTCTCGTTGATTGTCAATTGGTTTTGGGCGGTGGCAAGGGCATTTTGGGCTGCGGCACACTGTGCGGAAATTTGCGAAAGTTGGGCTTTGAGTTTTTCGATTTCAGATTTTGTGGCAGTGGATTTTTGGTCGAGGATTGTGGAATTTTTGATGCCATCAACCAAAGCAACTATCTGAGAATCAACGGTCTGAATATTGTCATAAAGTGCCTTATTTTCAGATGCCTTGTCATAATCCTGATGGCAACGGGCTATCTCGTCGGCATTGTCGCGAATTTGGGTTTTCAAGGCTTCCAATAATGACAAACTGCGGCAAAAATCTGCGGACGTTGCCGTCAATTGTGATTGACGGTTTGTCAATGTTTCTTGGAGTTCAACGATGCGTTTTTTAGCTTCCAATTTGGCGGCAATTGAGGCAAGTTTTGCATCGGAAGTCGTGGATTCTGCCGTAAGTTTTGCGAGGTTTTCTTGCGCAGCGGAGATGTCGTTGTCGGTAATTACTTCTTGATTTTCAATATTTTGCGAAAGCGCATTGAGTTCAGCCTTCACCGCCGAATATTTTTCAAAAACACGCTTTGAAATTTTTTCGTAAATGTCGGTGTTGGTCAACATTTGCAAAATCGCCGACTTCTCGTCGCGTGTGGCAAACAGGAATTTTGAAAATTGATTTTGCGCCAACATCACCGACCTTATGAACCGATTGAAATCGTAGCCCGTCAACCGCTGAATCATCTCCGTAAACTCCGTTTTCTTCTCCGTAACAGTCTCAAAATCACCATTTTTAGTTTTACGGCTGAGGGTGCGGCGAATGTCGCGGAGTGTGCCGTCGGTCTTCTTGCGGGCGGCGTACCATTCGGCGGTATAGATGTTGCCGTCGTCCGCCAAAAATTCCACCTTCGACATCGCCTCCGACGTGCCTTTGCGCATAATATTTCGGGCGTCGGCGGTCTTGATATTGTCCTCATTTTCAAAGTCATCCGACTGCAAATCCTTGAACCTCGGCGTGTCGCCATAAAATGCAAGGCAAATGGCGTCGGTGATGGTCGATTTGCCCGCGCCGGTATCGCCACAAATCAAAAACAACGGCGAATCCGCAAGCGGCGGCACGGTAAAATCGATGGTAGCCTCCGTCAATGAGGCAAGGTTTAATATGTTGATTTTCAGTATTTTCATCTTAAACAAAAATGTTGGTTTTACCGCCTACGGCGGCTTTTTTATCCAAAAATTAAAAGAATTTTTAAAGAATTAAAAGAAATTCTTTTCATTCTTTCTCATTCTTTAAATTTTTGGATACTCAGACATTAATTTCGTCAATTATTGTGCGCAACATATCTGCGTGACGGTCAGATAGTTGAGTGTGCATACGGGCTTGGTAGATGTCGGCGATTACGGTCATTGGATCCATCGTTTGCAATTGCTCCACCGACATCGGGGTATCGTCGCCCAAAATGCTTGCGCCCGCAACTCCAACGAGTTGAAATCCACAGAATTTTGCCTTTTTGCCTTTCAGCAACTCGTTGATAATCCGCGCCTTGACTTCGGGACTGCGAAATTCGGGGCTGAGTGCAACCTCGACGAACATTTCCTCGTCGTCGGGCAATTGTTGCAAGGCGTTGGCTACTGTCTCAAAGTCGGACAGTTTGTCAGGAACACGGCGAAGTTTTACGACGTGCGGCAGTTCAACGGTATGAATTTCAGTGAGTTGTCGTCCGTCAAAATCCACAATGCTCAACGAATTTGAGTAATCTTTTTCGGAAAACGACATCGGAATCGGCGAGCCCGAATACCAAATATTTTCGCGGTTGCCCGCACGTTGCCGCCGGTGGATGTGTCCGAGGGCAATATATGCAAAATCATCGGGAAATTCCTGAGGGTCAATGTTTTCGAGTCCACCGACAGAATCGTCGCGGGTTGCGGTAATTTCGTTGTTGATGTCCTTATTATATATTGCGCCGATTGTGGTAAGGTGTCCGACGCCAATAATCGGCACTTGACGCTCGCCACGCACCTTGACCGCCGCATCGAGCATCCGCCGATAAAACTCTGATACAGAAGGCTTTTCGCCACCCATCGACATTACGTCGCCGCGCCTGAGATATGGCACAGCGCACACTATCGCGCCGCCAAAATCTATCACCATTTTGTCAAAGCAAATCCCATCGTCGTCTCGTGCCACGCTGCCCACAACATCCACATTGAAGTAATGCAAAATTTCCTTCGGCGCATTGAGATACGACTGCGAATCGTGGTTGCCGGATGTGATGACGATTTTCAATTTTGGGAACTTCGCGTGCAACGTCTCAATGAGATTGTAATACATATTTGCGCTTACATTCGACGGCATCGCACTGTCAAATACATCCCCCGCAACTATCATCAAATCAGGAGATTGCTCTTCTATCGTTTTGATTAATCTCTGAAAAAAGACTTCCCACTCGCCGGTGCGGTCATAACCAGCGAGGGACTTTCCGATGTGCCAATCGGCGGTATGAAGAAGGCGGAACATAATAGGTTAATAAATTGATTATAAATATGTTATAGTAAACACGGCAGACGTTTTTTACCCCATCTCCAGACACTTTTACAGCGGCAACCTCATCATTACCAACTCTTGAAAACCTTTATTTCGCGAATTAAAACCCATCGGATTACGTCCAAATTCTATGAAACCAAGGCTGCGGTAGAGGTTCAAAGCGGTTTGATTATCTGACACACATTGAAGTTCCAACTGTTGGTAGCCCGCCGACCTTGCACATTCGATACAGGCTTCGGTGAGAGCCTTGCCGATGCCCAAGCCCCAATATTTTTGGTCGATGCCGATGCCAAATTCTGCGCGGTGCTTTACCTTGGTATGCTTGCCAATTTTTGAAATTCCTGCCGTGCCAACCACCTTGCCGTCAATTTCTGCAAGGATTTCAATCTCGTCTGCGCTGTCGGATTTTTCTTTGAGATACATCGCCTCGTCGTTGTCTGTAAAAGTGTTTTCGTCGGGATACGACAGCAAGTTATCCGTCTGAGTATGAGTGAGTAAAAACACGTCAAGCACCGCCGTACCGTCATCAAAATCGGCATTGCGGAGTGTGCAGACGGCGGAGTTTTTTAGGGTGATGGTTTTGTTGTAATGCATAGTTGACGACTATTAAATCTCCTCCAACATCTGTCCTGGATTTTCAGCCGCCTTGACGTTTGAGAATGCCTTGGTGATGATTCCGTTTTCGTCGATTAGGTACGTGGTGCGCACTACGCCGAAAGATTTTTTGCCGTAAAGGGTTTTCTCCTTCCAAACGTCGTAGGCTTGGATGGCGGTCTTTTCGGTGTCGGCGAGGAGTGTGAATTTGAGGTTGAATTTCTCCTGAAACTTTTTGTGAGAGGCAACGCTGTCTTTGCTGATGCCGATGATTTCTGCGCCCTTCTCGCGAAAATGCGGAAAGAGTTCCGAAAAAGCGCAAGCCTGTTTTGTGCAGCCCGAAGTGTTGTCCTTTGGGTAGAAATAAAGCACAATCTTTTTGCCGCGAAACTCTTCGAGGCTGCGGATGTTGCCGTCTTGGTCGGGCAGCGAAAACGACGGCGCGGGAGTGTTGGGTTGAAGCATAATTATTGTCTTAATTGCGGTTATTAATTATATCGCAAATATAGGAAGATTTGGTGATAATTGCAAGAAAAATTAGTCTTTTTATCCACCGCAATTCCTGCAAATCTCTGGTCTCTTGTCGCGGTCGTACTCTATGGCGGAGATTATCTTCTTGGCGGATTCCGATTTCAAAATCTCGCGCAGGGTCTTGTCCCGTAGGTTGCCGAGTTTCAATTGCGCGTCCTTGTCGTAACAACAGGGCAATACGTCCATATCTATCGTGATGACAGCCGAATCGATGATGCGGCGGCAAAAGCCGACTGGGTTTTTAAGGCGGTTTTGGGCATCGTAACGCGAATAACGGTCGATTGTGGTCTTGAAAATCTCAAAATCTTCCGCGTTCTCTATCTGCATTGTCTTGTAATAATGCAAATCTGCGCCGCAGTCCATCGCCACTTTCCGGATTACAGGGAGATTGCCTTCGTTGATTTTGGTGACGAGGGTCTGCACTTCGATGAGGGGCGTTTTTGTGCCGATGCGTTTTTTGGCGGCGGCGAGATTGCGGATGCCGGTCAACACTTGTTGAAAATCGCCGCCCGCACGGTACGCCGCGTATGTCTCCTGATTGTAGCCGTCGAGGGATACAATCATCTTGTCTAAGCCCGACGCCGCAATCTTTGCAGAGAGTTCTTCGTCAAGGTAATGACCGTTGGTAGATGTCGCCGTAAAAATCCCTTTGTCGTGGGCGTACTTTACCATTTCGGGGAAGTCGGGGTGCATTGTCGGTTCGCCTTGAAAATATAGGAACAGGTTGGTGGCGTAGGGCGCAATTTCATCTACTGCGCGGCGGTAGTCGTCTATCTTGATGCGTCCACGGCGGCGACGGATGACGCCAAGCCCCGACACACACTCCTTGCAGTGGAGATTGCAGATGTCGCACGGCTCTATCGAGTACGACCACGGCATCCCGATATTGATGTAGCGGCGAGTGATGCGGCTGAGCATACGCCCAAGCGAGCGTATTAGCATATTATAAACCTTACGCACTGTAAGATAGCGTGTTATGAGCCAAAATTCTTTCATATTGTGTTTCCTGATGGTAACAGGCTGCAAATTTAGTATTTTTTTATTAAATTCTTAACCTAATAATTAGTATCTTTGCGCCGATTTTCCGTAGAAGGCTTTTATAGAGATGGCAAACGAATACCCACTGTTGGACAAGGTCAATTATCCTGACGACCTCAAAAAGATACCGAAGGACAAGCTACCGCAATTCTGTGACGAGTTGCGGCGGTACGTCATTGAGGTTATCAGCCAGCATCCGGGGCATTTTGCCGCCACTCTCGGCGTCATCGAACTCACTGTGGCTCTGCATTATGTCTATAACACTCCTTACGACCAGATAGTATGGGACGTGGGGCATCAGGCGTATGCGCACAAGATATTGACGGGCAGGAAAAGTATGTTTGAAACCCTGCGCAACCTCCACGGACTCAGCCCGTTCCCAAACAGGGACGAGAGTGTCTATGACGCTTTCACGGTGGGACACGCCAGCACGTCAATCTCGTCGGCGTTGGGGCTTGCCGTAGCGGCAGAACAATTGGGGCATCACGATCAGCATGTCATCGCAGTGATTGGCGACGGCTCAATGACCGGCGGAATGGCTTTTGAGGCTCTTAACAATGCCGGAATCCAGCGTTCTAACCTTCTCGTAATCCTCAACGACAATCATATCGCCATCGACCAAAACCGTGGCGCGCTCAATGATTATCTCTTAGACATCACCACTTCCCGCACTTACAACCGCATCAAAAAGGAGGTTTGGGACACTCTTGGCAGGTTTGAAAGGCTTGCACCGGGGGCGAGAAATTTTATATCGATGGTGGAGAGCGGCATCAAGCAGACTGTGATGAAGCGCAGCAACTTGTTTGAGGGCATGGGATTTCGATATTTTGGACCCATAGACGGACACGATGTGATACACCTCGCCGACATCTTGGGCGAAATGCGCAACATTCACGGTCCCAAGCTGTTGCACGTATTGACCAAAAAAGGCAAGGGTTACAAGTTTGCGGAGGAGAATCAGACCGAGTGGCACGCCACAAGCACGGCTTTTG
>DGIK01000048.1 GCA_002393195.1 Bacteroidales bacterium UBA3824
TTTCTGCTTCGTCGGCATAGAGGCTTGTTGCAAATTCAAGTATTTTTTTCTGATTGTTCAATACTGTAGCAAGCGCGTTCATGGCTGCCTCACGGTTTGTCATCAGCCCCTTGGCGTTTTCCATGGTGCGGATGGTCTCGGATATGAGCGTGGCGCGGCTCGTGGCTTGTGCGGCAGACGCGCTCTGTCCAAGACGTGCCCGTATTTTGGTCAACGATTCGGCATATCCTACCTTGAAAACCTCTATTTCGTTGTATTTGTTGGTAACTTGTGTGCTCAATTCGGTAGCCTTGTTGAGCGCGTCCTCGTAGTCGGCAAGGAAAGTTGTGATGCTGTCGATGGATTCGTTGTTGTTGTCGTTTTTTATCGACAACAGTCCCAGATGATGCTCTTTGGCTAATCTGAGCATTATCCTTGCGGAATCGATGTACTTAAGCTCGTTGTTGACGAGCGCACGGTTAACGTAATTGATGGCTTGGAGGATGCTTTCATTGAACTCGTGGCTGTGCACGGTCTGAGGCAACTCCCAGTCCTTCAATTGCTTGATGTGTCCGCCGGTGCGGTTGGTGGCTATCAACGGCAGACAATATGAAATAACTATGAGTACGAGAAAGGCTGCAAGCCCTCCGCTAATCTTTTGTTTAAGTGTCCAATTGCTCAACATTCCCATATTCTATTCAATTTGAGATTATGCTTTTTTTTCAAAATACAAATATCTTGCAAATTTCTGAATTATGCAACGTTTTTTGTGAAATATTTTTCGAATTGCCACAAAAATTTTACTTTTGCATCGTAATTATGTAAAAAATGAAACTGAAAAATATCTTTTTGGCTGCATTTTGTGCAGCAGTGATGGGTGCTAACGCCCAAAATTACATCAATCCTATGGACCATCCGACGGTACTGAGTGCGTCGTTTGCTGAATTGCGTGCCAACCATTTTCACGGAGGTCTCGACATATCAACGCCGCACGTCGGTATGCCTGTAAAGTCGGTGGCTGACGGTTATGTGTCGCGCATCAAGGTGTCGCCCTACGGATACGGATATGGATTGTATATCACTCATTATGACGGACATACTACCGTATATGGACACCTCTCCGAATATGCGCCCAAGATAGATTCAGTAATCAGAAAAGAGCAATACAGGCTTCAATCGTTTGATGTCGATTATTACCCTGACGAATCGCAATTGCCTGTAAAACAGGGCGAAATCGTGGCTTATTCGGGCAATACGGGCGGCTCGTTGGGTCCGCACCTGCATCTCGAAGTGCGCGACACCAAGTCCGATGATCCGCTCAATCCGTTGGCATATCTCGCTAAGGGCGTTGCCGACCATCGTGCGCCCACGGTATATGGCATCAAGGTATATGCAATGGACGATACTTCCGCCGCCGACCAAAAATATTATGAACTCAAATCCATCGAAAACAAGACCATAGACGCCTACGGACATATTGGGTTTGGCATCAACGCCGTGGATTTTTTCGATGTTGGCGGCCGTCCCTGCGGCGTTGTGGAGGTGTCGCTCTATGACAACGACAATCTCGTATTCCAATCCCGATTGGAACGCGTGCCATTCGATAAGACGCGGTATATCAATAGTTTTGTGGATTTTGACGAGGTGCAGAGCCACAATCGTTATATCCAAAAATCTTTCATCGACCCCAACAACCACCTCGATATATATAAGGTGTGCAAGCCGATAATCGTCAAGACAGACGAAATGCACAAAATCCGCTACGAACTGAAGGATTTTGTCGGCAATACGCGCAAGGTAAGTTTCAATGTGAAGGGCGTTGCCGCCAGCAATTTCACTATGCCCAAACCATCCGGCAACAAGGTTTTGTGGGCGCAGGATTATGTAAGTTTTGATTACGGAATGGTGGTCTGCATACCCGCCGGCAATTTGTATAAGGATGAATATGTGGAGTTTGCGCGTGTGGATTCCAATGTTTATAATCGACCGCTGTACACCGTAGGGCGTCGCGGAATACCGATTCACGACCATTTTACGCTGATGTTGCCCGTGCCGGAGGATTACAAGCAAATGTTGTCGGATTCCACGCTCAAGGACAGTCAGGTGTTCATCGCCCGCACCGGCAAGAAAAATTCTTACAGTTACGTGGGCGGCACTATCGACGGCGACAATATCTCTGTGAATCCGAGGATTATGGGCGATTTTCTGGTGGCGATAGACACCGTGCCGCCCCGCGTAGTCAGCAAAAATTCCGCGACGCTCCTCTCTCAAAATAATAATGTGATGGTTGGCATTTCCGACAATATGAGCGGCATTGCCAAATACAATTGCTACATCGACGGTGAGTGGAAGATTTTTGAATACGACTACAAGAACGCCCGCCTGATTTCGCCAGTGAAAAAACTCGGTCTCAAATCCGGTGCGCACACTCTCGTTGCCAAGATAGAGGACACGTGCGGCAATCTTACGGAATGGGAATGGAAATTTAGGGTGCGGTGATGACGTGGGGGCACACCCCCGTTTAATGGATGTCGCCACTTCGTGGCTGATTAATAGAAAAAAATTTTTGAACAACGAATTAAACGAATAAAACGAATAAATCAATTAAGTTAATTAATTAAAAATCAACAGATTAATTATTATTACGAATTGAACGAATATACCTCTGCATTTTTTATTCGTTTAATATGCTGCCGCTTGCGGCATTTGTTTAATGTAACTATCATTAAGACAAATTCGTTTTATTCGTTTAATTCGGTGTTAAAAATAATCGCCGTGTATGAGAATAAATCCACGAAATATATAAAACAAAAAATCACCGTTTGACATATCAAGCGGTGATTTTTCGCGGAGAGAGGGGGATTCGAACCCCCGGTAGGGAATTGTACCCCTACGACAGTTTAGCAAACTGTTGGTTTCAGCCACTCACCCATCTCTCCAAAGATGCATTAAAGCTGAATTAAATTGGGTCGGTCTCCAGGGGATCGAACCCTGGACCCACTGATTAAGAGTCAGTTGCTCTACCAACTGAGCTAGAGACCGAAGAATCTTAAAGAACCTTGTCTTTGTTTTTGACGATGCAAAGGTAGATACTTTTTTTTAATTGACAAATTTTTTTGGAACTTTTTTTCTTTTTTTTTTACTTTGCATCATAAACGACATTCTATTATGAAACGAATTGTAATCATAATTACCTTAATATTAGCGTGTTGCGGCGTATCAACGGCGCAATTGGAGACCGCTGTTTGGTATTTCGGACGCAACGCCGGACTCGATTTTAATACGCCTGAACCAAAAGTTTTGCTTGACGGACAGATAAAAGACGGCCTTTCGGACGTGGACGACGGCAAGGGGCACAAGAGGTTTCACGGCGAGGGAATGGCATCTTTTAGCGATTCGCTTGGTAATGTGCGCCTTTATACCGATGGTCGCTCGGTGTGGAACGCGGCGCACGAAGTGATGCCCAACGGCGAAGATTTGCTTGGCGACATTTCAAGTACCGAATCGGCGATTATTGTGCCGTGGCCTGGCGATTTGGATCGCTATTTTATATTTGTGGTTGATGCGCAGTTTGGCGATAATGGATTGAGCTATTCTGTGGTTGATATGAAACTCGATGGCGGACGCGGCGACATTGTGGATGGTCAGAAAAACATTATGCTCGAAGGGCCTGACTACAATGGCAGTTATGTTTGCGAAAAAGTAACCGCCATCAAACACTCCAACGGACACGATTTTTGGCTGCTTACTCGCACTGCGCCAGGCAACAATATTGTGCGTTATCTTGTTGACAAAAACGGTGTGGATGTGGCGTCGCGAACCGAATTTCCAATTAGCGCGCTCAATATTGAATATCAATACGATATAGATGGCAACACGTATTTTGACGAGACGCTTGCCATTGGATATATGCGCGTATCGCCCAACGGACGGCTTGTGGCGTGTGCCAACGGCGGGGCTTCGATTACCACTTACATTGATGGCAAAGAAACGTATGTCAACTTGTTGGAAATCTACAAGTTTGACCCACGCGATGGCAATTTGGAACCTTTTGTAACTCATTTAGATACTGTGTCGTATTTGTATGGCGTTGAGTTTTCGAGCGACGTTACCAAATTGTATTACACCTCGCGGCGCAAGGTTTTTCAGATGGATTTGATGTCAGACGATCCGGAAACAATCTCAAAATCAACCACTTTTATTGGCGAATTTCCGCAGCAAGGTCTTGTTGATACACTGCTGCTCGGTGCGTTGCAATTGGCAATTAACGGCAAAATATATGTGGCGCAAGACAACTATCCGTATCTTGGCGTCATCGAAAATCCTCGCGAAAAAGGTCAGGCTTGCAATTATGTAGTTGACGGCAAATATTTGGAAGGCAAGGTGTCGCGTCTCGGATTGCCCAACTTCATACCGTCGTACCTCTTGCCGCCAGATTTTGTGATTAGCGGCAATTGTACCAACTCTATGACCACTTTTGCCTGCACCGACGACCGCAACATCACGTCATATAAATGGACACTTACCACTGTTGCCGGCGATGTGGTGGCAACTTCATCGGAACGCGAATTTTCTGTTGCTCTCAATCGTCCCGACAAATACAGAATCGGTTTGGAAGTAGTTGTGGACGGTTTTAGTCATTATGATTACAGATTTTTTGAAGTTTATGAGCCGCCGGTGCTCAATCTTGGCGACGATATTCAGATATGCAGTTACGACGAGGCTGTCATAGAGCCGCCAACGTCTGATAATGATTTTACATTCAATTGGTTGGACGGCGGCGAGGACGTATTGCACATAAACAAAACTTCTGAAATTCACGGCATACTTCACGATGTGCATACGGGATGTTCCACGGAAGATATAATAAATGTGGTGGCTGTGGAGCCTGTGGAATTTTTGATGCCGGAGCATCTGGAATACTGCCACGGCAAGACGGTGGAATTGACGGTGGAGCTCGATGACAAAATCAGTTCCTTTACTTGGATTGACGACGATGCAAACCACGACACGCACCGCATTTTCAGCAGTCCGGGCGAATATTCGGCAAAGACTGTGGACGTGGAGGGCTGCGAATTTTCGCGGACGGTAAAAGTTGTAGAAAATCCGCTGCCGCAGATTGCTTTTGAAGGCGACAATATCATCTGCGCCAATCGTCAGCGCACCCTCGATTGCGGCATTGCGGATGTCAAATACCTCTGGAACACGGGCGCAACCACACGCGCAATAGTTCCCGATACGGCGGGCTGGTACAAGGTCGTTGTTACCGATACAAAGGGTTGTGTGTCAATGGATTCCATTGATATGGAATTGAAAACATTGCCATTGATTTCTTTGCCGCCCGATACCGTAATGTGTGATGGCAACGTACTGCCGCTCAATGTGGCTTGGAACGATGCTTACAATTATCAATGGCAGGATTTGAGTGGGGGAGAGGAGTTTGTGGTCGAGCAGCCCGGCACTTACTCTGTGATAGTCAACAACTATTGCGGCGAGACCAGCGACGAGATTTTTGTGCGTTACCGATATTGTGGCGAATTTGTATTCCCAAACATCATCACGCCCAACGGCGACGGCATCAACGATTTTTTCAAGATAAAAGGTCTCGACGAATTTGTAAACGATTGGAGCATCGATATTTACAATAGGGAAGGGCGTCGAGTATTTCATTCAGATAATTACCACAACGAGTGGAACGCGCCCGACGTGAAAGATGGCGTGTATTTCTATATATTTTATAAGGATGGGGATAAGTATAATGGCAATATAAGCGTATTTCACTGATGTTTAATGCATAATGCATTATTTAACGATGATATTTGTTACAACTTCTTCGCCGATTGCATCGTTAATAAGTTTTTGGAGCGAAGTACGCCGCATTGAGATTTCGTTGCGGACTATTGCGGAGCGGAATTTTACAGTCAGGACACCTTCTTTGAGGTTGATGTCGCTGGTATTTCGCGCAATCATAGGCCCAACAATCTTGTCCCATTCCTGCGTAACGCGCACCTCCTTGATGTGCTTGTCAGCGCCAATGGCCACAAGATATTGCTGCAATACGTTGCCTAAATTCTCCGGGTCTTTCCGCTTCATTTGATTTGTTGATTTTTGATTTGTTGATTTTTGATTTGTTGATTGGTTGATTTTCAACTTTCAATTTTCAACTTTCCTCGATCCTACTTTCCCGCCACTTTGAGTGCAAGACCGATTACAAGGATGTCGTTGCCACGGTTGGTGCCGCGCCAGTTTTCAAATTCTTGTTCAAAAACTCTCTTTTGTTCGAGCATTGGCTCTGAGGCGTGTTTCATCAACAATTGGCGCAGATATTGGTCGCCGTAGCGGGCGTTGGATGCGCCGCCGCGCTGATTTACATAACCATCGGTTTTCAAGTAAATCTTGTCGTCTTTTTCGAGGACAATGTTTTCGGTTGTATAGTTTTTGCGACGACCAAACGACACCGCAAAATTCATCCTGTCGCCCCTAAATTCGTGCACATCCACCTCGCGGCGGTTGGTGCCGGGGTAGGATTTGCGTATGAGGCACAGGCTGCCGTATGCTCCGGCGTATGACAATGTGCGCTCCTTTTGATTGACGATGCACACTGTGAAATTGACCGGCACATCCTCGTCAACATCGTGCCTGCCGCCGTCGCGCTCCGCCATACGAGCATATTTAGAACGCAATGCGTCGAGCACTTCGCCCGCTTGCATACCTGCAATGCTGTTGCGACTTGCAATGTCTTCGAGCATAGCCACATTTTGAAGCCCCCTTACAAGACCTGCCGCGCCGGAGATGCCGCAGTTGCCACACGCCACGAGTATGTGGTCGCCATCGACAATCAACTTATAAAAATCGCCGCCCACAGCGTCAAATGGCTTGTAGAGCAGAAAAAAATCCGAAAACAACGCCTTGATGTGCCCCGGGTCGGTAAACATTGTGTTTTGCAAGCCAATCAACCCCTGCAACACCTCCACGCCGCGCATACGTTGGTTTTCGAGCGACGATTTGAGGCGCACCGCTTCCTGTTCCTTTGCAAATGTGGAACGCTTGACTGCTTCCATCTCTTGCGAAATGGCCTCCGACTGCTTTTCAGAGGCTTTGAGCCGTTCATGTAGCGTCTCGATGTCGCTGCGAAGATTGCTGCGGTCGGTCTCCCATTGTGCTGTGCGCTTACGGAGCGTCACCACACCTTTTATGTACAATGTCAACGCGGCGACAGCCACTATTGACAAAATTATAATTGTCGTTAGCATTTTTACAGTGTTTGACGGCGGTCGGCTGCATTGCCATACCGCGCTGCAAAGTTAATCCATTGCTGTCATAATGCAAAATCAAAATAATAGTGCAAAAGTTGTGCTTTCGTTATAATTCTGAAAATCAAACAAATACAAAAGAAGTTTTTTTTATTTACAAAAAAAATATTAAAATATTTCACCAATTCAAAAAAATAGCCTAATTTTAGCCAAATTTTTAAGGCGTGTCCTTTTCGGTGCGACAGACATTTTTGGCATCAATATTGTTTTATTGAAATCGATGCTGCAAGGTCTGTAAGCATCATAGGAATGGACCACAAAAAAATGAAAACCGAACAATGTATAAAAAAGGCCATAATCAATTATCCCGCGTAGAATCCAAGCAGACATGGAGTCTGTTGGTGGTGTGTCTGCTGCTTTCCTTGATTGGATTGCAAAGCAACGCATACGGACAGATGTCGCAGGAGGTCACCAAGGCCAACCTCATCCTCTCTTGTTCGGAATCTGTAGAATGGAAGAATTACAAATCACCCACAGAATTTTCCATCGGCGTGTACGGCATGATGCCGGAAGAATTGATACCACTCAAAAATCTCGCCAAGACACGCCGCATCAATGACAGACCTGTGGTAATCAAGCAATTCCGCCGTGCCAAGGACATTACGCCAACAGATGTATTTTTCGTAAGCAACAGAGCCAATGAGGAGCTCGAATCCATCTATCCAACCCTTGAGGCAAACAAGTCGCTCGTAATCACCGACCGTGCACCGTCCGACAAGTATTTCATGCTCAATATTTTGTTGCACGACAACGACAAGCAGTTTGAAATCAACAATGCCAACGCCAAAAAGGCTGATTGTGTAGTGCCAGAAAAGTTAACTAATCAAGGTGGCTCCACACTCGACCTCCGAGTATTGTACAACAAAAAATCGCACGAATTACAGGCAAAAGAGGCTCGATTGGCAGTGCAGGAAGATTCCATTGAAAAAGGCAAAGCAGAACTCAACGAGCAGATTAGGCAAAATCAGCAGCTCAAGAATGAAAACGTCGCACTTGCTAAGGAACTGAAAGCCAAAGAGGAAGAAATCGACAATCAAAAGGCTCATGCTGCAATTCTTATGACTGAGGTGAACACTCAGCAATCGAAGCTCGCCCTCATCCAAAAGCAGCTTGAGGAGCAAGAGTCGCAGATTAACCAAAAGCAAGAACAAGTGGACGAAGCCAACAAGGAGCTTCAGGAACGTGATAAAGACCTTCAAGAACGTGCAGAGAGGATTCGCGCTCAGGAAGCCGAGCTCCAGACCCAGGACACCACGAAAAACGAACAGAAGACGCAGCTCATCGGCGTGGTTATCTTCATTGCCGTCGTAATATTCCTCATCGCCCTCATCATCAGGTCGATAAGGGCACGTACACGCGCCAATATCGCACTCCGCAGAAAGAATCTGGAGCTCAACCAGCAGAAGGCGGAGATCGACAAGCAGGCGGAGCAGCTCGAAGGCATCAACAAGGAGCTTGAAAAACTCTCCATCGTGGCGGGCAAGACACAGAATGCAATCGTCATTATGGATCGCAACGGCTACTTCGAATGGGTCAACGCCGGATTCACGAGATTTTTCGGATATACATTGCAACTTTTGCGCAACGAGCGCGACGAAAACATCGTAAATGTAAGCGGCAACAAGAGTATCCGCAACATTCTTTTCAAATGTGTCAGCAACAAGCAGACCATCGTATTTGAAAATGAAAGCCACACTCGCTCTGGCAAGGTAATTGCCACACAGACCACGCTAACGCCTATTCTTAATGAAAAAGGCGATGTGACGCAGCTCGTGGCGATATACTCCGACATCAATAAGCTCAAGGAGCAGGAGGCAGCCATCCGTAGTCAGAACGAGGAGCTGTTGCAGCAGAAAAACACCCTCGAGATGCAGAAAACCCAAATCGAGGAACAGACCAAGAGCATCAAGAAGGGCATCGACTATGCACAGACCATACAGCAGACCATTCTGCCGCCCAACGAGTTCATTCAGAAATACTTTGACTGTTTTGTACTCTTCCGTCCCAAGGACATTGTGAGTGGCGACTTCTATTGGTTTTCCACGGCGCAGGACGGCGACAAGAATTACCAGTTTATCGGCGACTTCGATTGTACTGGACACGGCGTGCCGGGTGCATTCATGAGCCTTATCGGCAACCGTGTGCTCAACGAGGTAATCAACGTGCGCAATACTTACTCGCCACGCGACATCATGGACGCGCTCAATACCGGCATCATCAAGGCTCTCAAACAGGAGCAGAGCACCAACAACGACGGTATGGATACTTGCCTGTGCCGGGTAGAGCAGATTGCCGAGCACGACTACAAGGTAGTGTTCTGCGGAGCTAAACGCCCCTTGTATTATCTGCCCTCCGATGCTGAGGAAGTGCAGCAACTCAAAGGCGACCGCAAGTCGATTGGCGGTACACAAAAGAAAAGAGGCAACATTCAGTTTACCGACCAGGAAATCATATTGCACAGCGGCGACTCTATGTTCCTGTGCAGCGACGGCATTTCCGACCAGTGCGACCACGAACGCAAAAAGTTTGGCTCGGACAGGTTTGTAAACATGATTTATCAATACAGGAACGAACCGATGGAACATCAGGGCGAACTCTTCTCCAAGGAACTCGACGACTTCCGTGGCAGCGAGGAGCAACGCGACGATATTTCAGTAATCGGCATAAAATTCAGATAGGACAATGCGCAAGACTTTCAACATATTATTAAGGCGTGTGGCGCTGATAATGGCACTCGTAGTTGTGGCATCCATAATGCCAAGCTCTTTGAGCGCACAGATCAGCCAGGAGGCATTGCGTGCCCACTGGATTCTCACTCTCTCTGAATACGTAGAATGGCCCGGTGCCGAATACACCGAGGAGTATTCCATCGGCGTATTTGGCACCACTGCTCCCGAATACAACGAGCTTGTGAAGATGAGGGACAGCAACAGCAAGATTAAGGGCAAACCTTTCAGCGTACACCAGTTTAAGAAGGTGAAAGATTTGACACCGACTCACATCTTGTATGTAAATTCGGCTTACAACAGCGATTTGCAGGCCATCAGCAACAGGCTCAAAACAGACAGCACTCTTATAATAGTGTCTGATACAGCCAGCGACAAAAATCTTCAGCCGTTTTTCATGATCAACCTCCTGCTCAAGGGTCGTGCTAACCAGTTCCAAGTCAATAGCGGCAAGGCTTCATCGGTAGGCATCGACATTTCGGACAAGGTGCTTGCACAGGGCGGTACAAAAATCGACTTGCTCACCCTTGTAGAAACCAAAAACAAGGAGCTCCAAGAACGTGAAAATATGCTTATGCTTCAGGAGAGAAACCTCCAGGCTCAGGCTAACGACCTCTATACACAGAAGTTGCAAAACGACATCGAGGAACAAAGTATCCGTATTGCCAAGGTAAACCTCGAAAACCAAGAACACGAAATCGAAAGGCAGAGGGAGATTGCCGATAGTCTTGTGAAACACGCCGAGAATCTCAAAGGCTTGCTTGCAAGAAACGACGTTAGGCTCAAGGATTTGGCTGTACAAATCCAAGACAAACAAGAAGAACTCGACAAATCTACCGCTGACCTTGCCGAGCAGCAAAAAAACCTCGCCGATCGTCAGAGGCAGATAGAAGAGCACGAGAAAAAACTCAAAGAAAATTCAGGTGAAATCGATATGCGCCACCGCATTATCGTTGTTGCATGGATTTTTGCGGGCATCATTCTCTTGCTCGTCGTTATGGCGTTGATTTCCAGCATATCCCGCAAACGCAAAAACCGTCAGCTTGCTCGCCTTAACGACGAGGTGGATCGTCAGAAAGACCACATTCTCGCCCAGGCAGAGCAGCTCAAGCAAATCAATAAGGAGCTCGAAAAACTCTCCATCGTGGCGTCTCAGACCGATAATGGCGTTGTCATAATGGACGACATCGGCAATGTGGAATGGGTCAACAAGGGTTTCACCAATATGTACGGCTACAATTTCAAGGATTTGAAGGTAAATTCTACCGACAGCCTTACTGGATTCTACGCCTCCAACCCCGACATCATGACCATCAAAGACGAATGTCTCAGCACGTCGGAATCGAGGGTGTTTGAGTGTGAAATTGTTACCAAGCAGGGCAAGACTATCTGGGTGCAGTCAACATTGACGCCTATCCTCGACGAAAACAACAACATCGCCCGCCTCGTTACCATCGACACCGACATTACACAGATC
Source organism: Bacteroidales bacterium UBA3824 (assembly GCA_002393195.1). Classification (GTDB taxonomy): domain Bacteria; phylum Bacteroidota; class Bacteroidia; order Bacteroidales; family UBA3824; genus UBA3824. The sequence continues at coordinate 11,496 of DGIK01000048.1, forward strand.
AAGGAACAGGAACAGGCGATTATGCAGCAGGGCGCAACTCTTGCAATGCAGAGGGACGAGCTCGCACAGCAAAACGAGTTTATCTCCGAGCAGAATGCGCACATCAACACAAGTCTTTCATACGCCAAGACCATACAGCAGACTGTGATGCCGTTGGAGGTGAATATTACAAGATACTTCAAGTATTTTGGCATCTTCATACCGTTGCAGATTGTAAGCGGCGACTTCTACTGGTTTACGTGGATACCCGACAACAACAAGCTCGCGTTCACCGCAGCAGTGGATTGTACGGGACACGGCGTGCCAGGTGCGTTCATGTGCATGATTTCCACACGTATCCTTTCGGAAACTATCGTGGAGCACAAGGTATATGACACCGCCAAAATCCTCGAACTGCTCAATGAAGGTCTCATAGCTGCGCTCAAGCAGGAGGAGACCGACAACAACGACAGCCTCGAGATTTGCATCTGCAAAATCCTCAGGACTGGCGACACCGATTATGAGATGTCGTTCTCCGGTGCAAAACGCCCGCTGTATATATACCACAGCGATACACAGGAGCTTGATACGCTCAAGGGCGACCGCAAGACTATCGGCGGCCTGATGTCAAGGCGCAATACGCAGCCGTTCACGTCGGAGACGAGGCAGCTGCATACCGGCGACAGAATTTATATGACAACAGACGGTTTGATCAACCAGTTTGATGTCAACAACAAGAAATACGGCAGCGACCGCTTTGTATCGTTGTTGAAGAGAATATCACCAATGGAACTGCCCGAGCAAAAGGCTATAATCGAGCAGGAATACGAAACGTACAAAGGTGATGCAGAACAGAACGACGACATTACGGTGTTTGCTGTCGAATTAATATAAAAACTGACTCAAATAACTAAAAAAGATATAGAAATGGCATTAGTAGAAAACGGAAGGGATATATTCGAGACCATGTTTGAACACAACGTGGTGGTTTGTTACATTGGACCGTTTGATGGACAGATTCTTTCTCTATTGGCATCCAACATCGAAGACTCCCTATGGGACGACCCTAAGCGCGGCAAAAAGTTCTTCAAGATTTTCATCGAGCTTAGTCAAAATATCTATCTGTATTCTAAGGAAAAAGTAGATGGACTCGATTCGGCTGGCGTCGGGCTCATTATTATAAAGGAGTACGACGATTATTTCCAGTTCATCACTGGCAATATGGTGGATCACGATGATTATGTGAAGCTCTCCGAGAAGTGCGCTCTGATAGTATCCAAATCCAAGGACGAGCTCAGGGAGTTTAAGCGTCAACAGAGGTCGTTGTCGCGTCCTGATTCTGATAGTGGCAATATCGGAATCATTCAATCGACGATTCTCAGTGGCTATCCGCCGGCTTACACTTTCCACAAAATCGACGACGACAATTATTTCTATATCCTTTCCATCAGAATCGACAAATAGCCCTATGGAGTGCGGGCGGCTCGCCCGCCTCTGCGACAATCAACATCATATAAAAAAGGAATCAAAAGATTTGGCAACATTCTTTTGATTCCTTTTTTTGTGGGCTAATTATCTCGTTTGCTGCAATTATACAGCGTCGGATTCGCGAATCTCTTCGAGCTCAAGCCAGCGTGTTTCCTTGGTGTCGAGGTCTGCAAGTATCTCGTCCATGCGCTGCGAAAGTTTTGTGATTTCGGCAATGTCCGACGTGCCGCCAGAAAGTTTTTGTTCTATTTCCGACTTTTCCGTTTCGAGGGCGGCGATGTCTTTTTCGAGTTGTTGGTATTCTTGGTTGAGCTTGTATGTAAAATTCTTTTTGTGTCGCTCCTGTTGACGTGTGTCAGTTTTTTTAGTAGTTGATGCGTTGTCGTCGTCGCGCTGTGCCTGACGTTCCTGCTGCCGCTCGTCTTCTTTTTGCGTGAGATATACTGTGTAATTGCCCGGGAAACTGCGTATGCGTCCATCTCCCTCAAATACAAGCAGTTGTTCTGCCACTTTGTCGAGGAAATATCTATCGTGCGACACCACAATCAGGCATCCGCCAAATGCGTTGAGAAAATCTTCCAAGACGTTGAGCGTTACAATATCGAGGTCGTTGGTAGGCTCGTCGAGGATGAGCAGATTGGGGTTTTGCATCAGGACAGTCATCAGATAGAGCCTTCTACGCTCGCCGCCGCTGAGTTTTGCAACGGGCGTGTATTGCATCTTGGGTGGAAATAGGAAATATTCGAGGAATTGCGACGCCGAAAGTTTGCGCCCGTCGCCAAGCTCCACTACTTCGGCAATGTCTTTGATGATGTCGATAACGCGCTGGTCTTCGTCGTATTCAATGCCGGTCTGACGGTAATATCCAGGCATCACCGTTTCGCCTGTCTCAACAACTCCTGAATCCGGCGCAAGCAGTCCCATTATTATATTAAGGAGTGTCGATTTGCCACAGCCGTTGACACCGCAGATGCCCACCTTGTCATTTTTCTGAAACGAATATGTAAAATCGTCTATCAGTTTGCGCCCGCCAAACGATTTGGAGACGTGTTTGAGATCTACCACCTTGTTGCCAAGACGGTGGGCTGTGCCTGTCGTGATGTCCACCTTGCGGTTGTCGATGCGTTTGGATGCAAACTCCTTCAACTCGTAAAAACTGTCAATCCTGTACTTAGCCTTGCCGCCACGCGCCTTTGGCATACGCGAAATCCATTCTGATTCGCGGCGTAGAAGGTTGTTTGCCTTGTCGATGGCGGCGGCGAGGTTTTGTATGCGCTCATCGCGTTTGCGGAGATAGTAGGCGTAGTTGCCACTATATGTATAAGTGGTGTTGTCTTCCATCTCGATGATGCAATCGCACACATTGTCGAGGAAGTAGC
>DGIK01000021.1 GCA_002393195.1 Bacteroidales bacterium UBA3824
GGTAACGCATGATGCTGAAGATGCCAAACATACCAATACCTACTCCGATGCCGGTCTTTCCCTTCATGTCCTCCAGCACGAAAATCATAAAGAAGACGATGAAGAATATGGCTACACCTATCAACATGAAGGTGAAGAAAAAGTCGCGCCGCTTACTCTTTGGATAATAGAGCAAGTCTACGATTACCCAGTTGACGGCCATGCAGATGGCGAATCTGACCAACATGTGGAAATAATCCGCCGAGATAAGGTTGGCGATGATACCCATTAGTTTAGGTGTTTGATTGTTTTATTGCACGCTTTGTGCGATTTTGCGAATGTCGATGAGTTTAGGTTTGAAGCGGTTGACACGCAATCGGTCATTGGTGAGGGCAGAACCCATGCAGTATTTGCTGAAGCCATGTGGGAACACCCTAAGCACCCTGAGCATCTCCAGCACCGGTGAATAGCAGAGGCCGTCGCGTTTCAGCTCAACGATGACGAGCGGCGACATCTGGCGCTCCACATTCGTCACCAGATTGTGGAATTGCAGGTTGGTGTCGATAGTCAGCCTTTCGGTGCGAGCCTTGTTGACGAGCGTGATGCGGTCGAAGCTGTTGTGTATGGCCGGCATCAGCGTATCGGCACGATAGCCGAGGTGCTCAGCAAGGAAGTCGAGTTTCTCCTGATCAGCAAGGTCCATATCAGTCACCTTCATCCTTTTCTTCTTCGTCCTCCCATGGTTGTTCTTGGTCTTCACCTCCATGAACTGCAGATTGGAACTGACATAGGTGCGGAACCTCAGTTTCTGCCTTCCGGCATGTCCATGCTGATGCATGTAGTACATGTCGTAGTCAGTGGTGTCATAATAGGTTGTGCTGTAGCGCATATTGCGCTCGCCGTCGATTTCCTGTGCCATATACTCCTCCTGCGCCATACCGAGCAACTGCATCAGTACGGGCATGGTGGTGACGAATTTAGTATCTATCCGGTTCATCAACCGGATACCACTCATTTCGTCCAGCGATATGCTGTCATACTTGGCAAGGATATCATTCATATTCATTCAACCTTGTGATAATTGGCGAAGAGGCTTTCTATTGCTTTCCCAATGCAAAGTTAATAAGCATGGTATGCCCACAGCAAATCTATTCAGTGAAAAGGCTGTTTTTCTCATCGAATCATTTCACGTCGCCAACCTTGATGAGGTATTCGGCTATTTGCACGGCATTGAGGGCGGCACCCTTACGAATCTGGTCACCACTCAGCCACAGGGTGATGCCACAATCCTCAGCCAAGTCTTTACGCACACGGCCGACGAAGATATCATCGCGGCCAGCTGTTTCAAGCGGCATGGGATATACCAGGTTGGCAGGGTCATCACACAGTGTGCAGCCAGGAGCCTCAGCGATGGCAGCCTGCGCCTGTTCCACCGTGATGGGAGCCTCTGTCTCAATCCAGACGCTCTCCGAATGCGAGCGAAGCGAAGAAACACGCACACAGGTAGCTGAGCAGCGCACGTCGGAGTGCATGATTTTCCTGGTCTCATTAAACATCTTCATCTCCTCCTTGGTATAATCGTTCTCAGTGAACGCATCTACCTGAGGAATCAGATTGAACGCCAGCTGATACTGGAAACGCTCAACAGTAACTGGCTCCCCTGCCAGCACCTGACGATATTGCTCATAGAGTTCCTTCATGGCAGCAGCACCAGCACCACTGGCTGCCTGGTAAGTAGATACATGCACACTCTTGATATGAGAAAGCTCCTCGATAGGCTTCAAGGCCACCACCATCTGAATCGTTGTACAGTTTGGGTTGGCGATGATGCCGCGTGGACGGTTGAGGGCGTCCTCGGCATTACATTCCGGCACTACGAGCGGCACGTCCTCATCCATACGGAACGCGCTCGAATTGTCAATCATCACCGCGCCGTACTTGGTGATGTCGGCGGCAAACTCCTTGGATGTGCTTGCACCCGCCGAAGCAAAGGCGATGTCAACGCCCTTGAAGTCGTCGTTGTGTTGGAGCAACTTCACTTCGTACTCCTTGCCACGGAATGTATATTTGGTGCCTGCGCTCCTCTGCGAGCCAAAAAGCACCAGTTCGTCAATAGGAAAATTCCTTTCTGCGAGTATGCGGAGAAACTCCTGCCCTACCGCGCCACTCGCTCCTACAATGGCTACTTTCATTTTAATTGAATAGATGTTAATATATTTCAGGGTGCAAAGATAATTCTTTTTTGAATGTCGTGCATTATCGTATTTTAAATTTAGGTAATTTTTTTATGTTGTTTGCGAAAAATAATGTAATTTTGCCCCTGATGTCATACATTGGTAAAGATTTTGCAAACATCGTTACAAACACCTAAACAGAACCGCAATGAACTGCAAAAAATTATTATACACGACCATAGCGATTGCAGCCGCCACGTGCATTGGCTGCAACTCAACCCCCGTCGCCAAAAACGACCGTATGGACCTTTCCATAAAGCCCGGCGACGACTTTTATAATTACGCATCGGGCAAATGGATAGCCAACCTGCCCGAAAAGCCCGAATATTCGCGTTACAACCAATTTGACATCCTCGGCGAAATTAATGAGGAGCGGATAAAGGTCATCATTGCCGACATCGTGAAAAAACAGCCTGAAAACGGTACTATCGAACAGAAAATCTGCGACTTTCACGCATTATATTTGGACAGTGCGAGGCTCAACACCGAAGGCGCACAGCCCATACAACAGATGCTCCGCGACATCGAAAATATCAAGGACAAGAAGGCATATTTCGAGCATTGCGCCTTGCTCCAACAGGAGGGCGTGAGCGGACTCTACGTAACCACGGGACTTTTGGCAGACATTATGAAATCTACCGAAAACATCGTGATGCTCTACCAAGGCGGGCTCACGCTCAGTTCTCGCGAATACTATTTGGAGGACAAGGAGTCGTCGGTAAAAATCCGCAACGCCTACGCCGACTACATCCGCAACATCTTCCGTCTCGCGGGCTACGACGACGCTCAGGCGGAGAGCCGCGCAAAGGCTGTGTTGGACATAGAGACGCAGATTGCGCGTGAAAACTACTCCAACAACAAACTCCGCGACGATATGGCCAACTACCACAAAATCAGCGCAAACGAACTAAAAACACAATATCCGGGCGTCGATTGGCTGAGGTTTTACGCATTGCAGGGTATGACCGGATTTGAATACATCAACGTCGCCCAACCCGAAGCCATCCAAAACGTCACCAACATCATCAGCACCGCAAAACTCGACGACCTCAAATCGTATATGCTTTTCAAGGTAATCAACACCGCCGCCAACTTTCTCTCCGACGATTTCATTGCCGAGGGCTTCAAGTTGTCGCAGGCGATTACAGACGTCAAAGTGGACAGACCGCGTTGGCAAAAGGCGGTTGCGGAGGTCAACAGCGACTTCGGTATGGCTGTCGGCAAATATTACGTTGAAAAATATTTCCCCGCATCGTCCAAACAGGCGGCTCTCAATTTGGTGCTCAACATTCAGTCGGCACTCCGCGACCGCATCAACAACCTCAAATGGATGAGCCCCGAAACCAAGGCGCAGGCTATCGAAAAACTTGAAAAATTCCACATCAAAATCGGCTACCCCGAAGAATGGCAGGACTATTCGCCACTCACCATAGACAAAAGCAAGTCGCTGTGGGACAATTACCAAGCGATTTGCCGCTACAAGTTTAAGCGTTCCATCGACCGCAAACTCAACAAGCCCGTGGACCCCAACGAGTGGCACATGACGCCGCAGACCATCAATGCTTATTACAATCCTACCACCAACGAAATCACATTCCCGGCGGCGATTTTGCAACCTCCATTCTTTGACCCCGACGGCGACCCCGCTGCCAACTACGGCGGCATTGGATGCGTCATTGGTCACGAGATGACCCACGGTTTCGACGACCAAGGCCGCAAATATGACAAAAACGGCAACTACAACGATTGGTGGACAGAGGCCGACAGCCAAGAGTTTGAGAAACGCGCCAATGTGATGAAGACATATTTCGGACAGTTGGACGCGCTGCCCGGCGAGAAGGTGAACGGCGAATTTACCCTCGGCGAAAACATTGCTGACCACGGCGGCATCCGTCTATCCTTCGACGCTTTCCAAAAATTTATGCAGAAGAACCCGTTGCAGACCATCAACGGTTTCACGCCTGAACAGCGTTTCTACATCAATTATGGCTTCATTTGGGCGGGACGCATCACCGACAAAAACGTCCGCAACCGCATCAAATCCGACCCCCACTCCCCGATGCACCTCCGCGTCAACGGACAACTGCCCCACAATCAATCGTGGTACGATGCATTTGGCGTCACGAAAGGCGACAAGTTGTATTTGGACGAAAACGCAAGGGCAGATATATGGTAAAATTGCGGAATGTAATCCGCAATTTTTGTATTCGAGGAATCAATCAGTTTGCTGATTGTTTTTCTTTACACCACCACTTCAAAAATCTCCTTGTCGCCGAATTGCATCGTCTTGCTGCCCGAAACCTTGCTTTTGTTGAAATTGAAACTCAACATATAACCCTTGTTAATGTGGTAAAAATCAAGGTAATCGGTGAGTTGTTTTTCGCCGCGAGTGTTGTAGGCGTCGCCGCGCCAAATTTTCATTTCGATGACGTATTGTATGCCTAAGTAATCGATAATCATATCGGTACGGGAGCGATCGCGGGTTTCGGCTTCGATGTAGTAATTGCCTGTGCCATTGATGATTGGCTTGATGTATAACATAAAGAGCCGACGACCTTCCTCCTCCTTAAATTCGATGTCGTTGCCGCCGTAAATGTCGTTGAAATGCACGGCAAAACGTTCGAGAATTTTGTCCATCAGGAGTTTGCCGTCTTCAACAAACTGATTGCGGTCGGTGTCGCCGGCGGTGTAAATGCGGCTTGTCATTTGCTCCTCGGTCATAAAGAAATTATAAAGCCGAGTTTCAATTATGCGGTTTGTAACTTTTACACGTCCGTTGTTGCTGTCGATATAATTGAACATTTTTGCAATCGACATAGTTCTGTCGTCGGTATTGTAGATATACGATTTACCATTGTAAAGTATGTCTTTCAGCATTTTAGACATATTTGGAAAATCATTCAACTTTTTTATCAAATCGTCAAAAAAAGTGTTGTTTTCTTCCACAAGAACCATTTTGACGGCTGAAATAATACCTTCCTTGTTCCATCCGAGATTTTCTTGGTCTATTAACTGACAAAGTTTGGACACAAAATAAGGATAGCCCGACGAATAGTCCCAAACCATCTGCGCCATTTCTGAAACATTCATACCCGTTTGATGGTCGTTTTCGTAATCCTGAAGCATCTGAGCTATGCCGTCTTTGTGCAACGACATATCCGCTTTAAACGGCACGGCAATGTTCCACGGCGAATTGTATTGGTGGTCAGAGTCGGGACGTACTTTAAGTTTGAGGTTTTTGATATCATAAACACCTGCAAGGATAATGGATTTAAATGTTGGAACAGCTTTGCGTTTTAAATATTTGTTGCGCAACATTCTCAACAATTCAATAAACGATTCGTAGTTGCTGGCGTTGTCAACCTCGTCGATGAATATAACGATTGGCGCGGCACTTTTAGCGCAAATATCCGATACAAACTTTTCAAAAATTTCAAAAGGGATTTCTTTCTTTTCGGCATATTTGTCAAGCAATCCCGAAATCATCTGTTTTACATCGTCTTGCAAATTATTAATGCTGACGTACTCAAACGTCATCTGTATCTGTTCCCAAAAAGAATAAGCGATAGCCTCTTTACTTTTGAAATTGTTGCTGCCCAACGCCTCAAAACTTATCGAAAACACAACATAATCATCTTTCAACCGCTTTGCCAAATGGTAAAGTGTGGTTGTCTTTCCGTATTGGCGGCCACGGTTGATGGTAATGTATTCGCCATCGGCAACACGGTTTACAATGTCGTCGAGCCGTTTGGTGATGTCCACCATATAATGGTCTTCGGGGTAGCAAGTACCCGTTGTGTTGAATCTACGCATAGTTGTAAAAGTTTTTGGCAAAGATAATTAAAATTTCGGAATAACATAATAGTTCATTCAATTATTTGCGTAATCAACTCCAACAAAAGAATAATCATCCAGCGTAATCAAACCATCTTTGTAAAGCCGGGCAAGATGGCGGGTTAGGTTGTAATCTGATAGAAAAAGTTTTTTGATAACATAACGTCGGTGTAAGATTGTGGGCAGATAACAGTCGTGCTCGTGGTGATGTTCCATCCATTGCTCCAACAAGCGACGGGCATAGTCGAAAGCTTTGTGCAAGTGAGTCCAATGTCCGTCGCACCTCGGCTCTATCCACTGAACTTTTTCAACCTCGCGAATCACAACACCTGAGCGGGTGCGCTTGGGCTCTTAGACGATGATTTTTTTGAATGGATTGTCTTTCAAATCTTGCGGCGACACAAAATCGCGCCCCTTGCCAAACCGCCTCCACACACATAGCGGTAACGCCCTCGCTAAACGGCACCGGAATACCGCCGTGAGGATAAAACGGACTGAGTTTTTTCAAATCGTCCGCAGCGTGGCTCGTAACATCCGCAAGGATGGCGTTGGGATGCTTTTTTAAAATGGTTTCAGGCTTTTTGCGTATGGAGTCGATGATGAGCATAATTATTCGTTTAAATCTATATTGCAACTACAAAACATTTTGTTATTTTAATCGTTAGCAGAAGTCAGCATATAATACACTTCTATTTCAGGTTTCTTGAACACAAATTTACACAGGTAATCTAAATTACGCTGAGCATCTGCATTACCCAATTCGGCAGCATAAAAATACCATATAAACGCATCACCATATTTTAGGTCACTTTCATACGCATTTCCTAATTGCCAATAACAAAAACACAAATCATCTGTTGATAGTACATTTTCATATTCTACAATTTTTTTATATAAATTAATAGCTTTATTGGGATTCAGTTCTAAATTATAATCTACGCTTATGTATGAATCACCAATATCTAATAGAGCTTTAATATTTCCCTCTTTAATCATTTTTGATACTAAGTCATCTAAATTTCCACTTTCAAACGCTTTTGAGTACCATTCAATTGCTTTTTGATGATTTTGTGCTACACCTTGACCATAGTAATAACAATTACCTAAACTGTATTGTGCATCAGCATTGCCTTGCTTTGCCGATTTAGTCCACCATTCAACACTCTTGACTAAATTTTTTTCTAAGCCAAACCATCCATTATAGAAACGTTCACCTAATGCATTTTGGGCATCTGCATTTCCTTGATATGCAGATTTTATATACCACTCAGTGGCTCCGTCATTATCACCAAATGGAACCCATATGCCGTAATCCATACATCTAGCCACATTGTATTGTGCCATTGCATCATCTTGCTTTGCAGCGGCACAATACCATTCAAATGCCTTCTCCTCATCTTTTTTAACCCCTTGACCATCTTCATAACAACTACCCAAAATATTTTGCGCTTTTGCATTACCTTGATATGCAAAATATGCAACAATAGCACAACCTCTATCTATATTTTTTTTACAACCTACGCCTTTTATCAAACAATCCGCTAATGAAACCTGCGCACCGATATGACCACTTGCTGATAATTTTTCAAATATACTATATGCTTTCCCTTCATCAAGTTTTTTACAATATAAATTTTGTGCATACAGATACTCTACCTCATCTCTATCCATTTTCCCCACCACACACTCCGACATCGCCATATCCATCACCTTCTCCGCCAAAACCACCACAAACATTGCATAAATCCTTGCAAAAATCTTATCATAAATCAACTCTTGAAGTTTTTGATTTGCTGCGCTTTGGGCGAGGTTTGAAAAATCTTGGGCGTGAAGAAGTACGCAGTCTTTGGCGTTGAGGATGTCTAAAAGATTGTTGTTCAACGATAAGGCTTTGAGTGACAGAAGAATTGTTACCACAGCAAAATCGTCGATATGTTCATCGAAATCGTCTTCGGTGCGTTGCGGATGGCGGAAATCGGGCGAACCGAGTTCACGGGCTTTTTGACCGCGCATTTTTGGAACGTACATTCCGTCGTAGTCGATAAGCACAAGCGAGCCGTCGTCTTTTACGAGAATATTGTCGGGTTTGAGGTCGCCGTGGGCAAAGGGCTGTTTCAAAAGCCAATCCACCAAATACGCAAAATCACAGGCAAGCAATTCCAAACACAAAGGTTCGGTGATATGATTTTTGATATACTTATCCAAAGTTTCGCCCTCCACCCAATCCATCAGAAGGACGGGGAACTCGGTGTCGTCGGTGCCGGTATCGACAAATAGTTCGTTTTCAAGATATTGAATTTTAGTGAGATACTCCGACTCAACGTATTGCAGTTCGTCGGCGATAAGGCGGTAACTTTCGTTTCTGCCCTCTTGGTCGCGGGTAAAGCATTTGAGGGCGTAAATCTTGCCATCGGTTTGGTCTTGCATTTTAAAGACCACCGCAAAATTTCCGCTACTCATCACGGGGTTGCCGTCCGCTCCCAAAACCGGTCGGAGCGTAGTCATCGTGGCGAAATAATCTTCGGGAGATTGCTCCGCCAACTTGATTGCCTCGGTATATTGTCCAACAGAAGGATATATCATAGTTTGGTGATTGATTACACACGCAAAGTTACAAAAAATAATGTAAATATGGAATTTTTTTCGTTTTTTTTGTTTTCATCCTCCGATTTCATACTGTTTTATCTGTTTTCATCCTCCGATTTCTTACTATTTTTTTTGATTTCATCCTCCGATTTCATACAGTTTTTCTTGTTTTTATCCTCCGATCTTGTTATATTTGCAACGTGAATCAAAACATAATGCATTATGATAGAACGTACTGCAATACAAGAGTTGGAAAAATGGAAAAACAGCGAATACCGCAAGCCGCTTATCCTTCGTGGAGCAAGGCAAGTGGGCAAGACTACAATTGTCAACAATTTTGGTAAATCGTATGACAACTACCTGTATTTCAACCTTGAAAAAACTTCTCATAAAGAGACATTGGAACAGGAGATGCCTCTTGACGACAAAATCAACTTGATGTTTGCCGCCGTTGGCAAAGTTCGTAAAAATGGTAAGACGCTAATATTTATCGACGAGATTCAAAACTCGCCCAAAACTATCGCGCTATTGCGTTATTTTTACGAGGAACATCCTGATTTGCATATCATTGCGGCAGGTTCGTTGTTAGAAAACATCGTTGACGTTAATGCATCGTTTCCTGTGGGAAGGGTGCAGTATATGGCTTTGCGTCCGTGCTCGTTCCGCGAATTTGCTGTGGCGATGGACAAACAAAACTTTTTGCAATTACTTGATAATCCGTTGTATAGCGTGCCAATGCACAACGAATTGATTTCGCTTTTCAATCAATACACGATTGTCGGCGGAATGCCCGAAGTAGTGCAGCGTTACAGTCAACAGCGCGACGTTCTGGCAATGGACGACATTTACGACACCCTTTTGCAGGCATACCGAGAAGACACCGAAAAGTACGTCCGCCAAAATAAAATACTCGAAACAGTCCGTTTTATTTTGGAAGCCGGATGGCGGGCGGCGGGCGAAACCATAACACTCGGCAATTTTATGGATTCGGGCTATAAAAGCGGCGAAGTGAGCCAAGCCTTTAAACTGTTGGAAAAAGCAATGCTCCTCGAACTCGCTTATCCAACAGAATCGGTACAAGTGCCTATAATGCCTCAAATTAACCGTACTCCAAAACTTCTTTGGCTTGATACCGGACTTGTAAACTATGCCGCCGGTGTAAGAAGCGAGATTATCAGCGCAAAAAACATACTCGACGTTTGGCGCGGACGTATTGGCGAACAGATTGTGGCACAGGAACTTCTGACACTTAACAACAAAGTAGGTCAACGCCGCAATTTTTGGGCTCGCAACAAAGCGCAATCGCCTGCCGAAGTTGATTTTATCTATCAAATTGATTCGCAGATAATACCAATTGAAGTCAAAATGGGACATAATTCGTCGCTAAAATCGTTGCACTCGTTTATGTCGCAGTCGCCCAACGATTTGGCAGTTCGAGTTTGGCCCGGAGCGTTCTCTGTTGACGAGGTAAAAAACTCTCTCAACGGCAAGACTTTCAGGTTGATAAACCTGCCGTTCTATCTTGTTGGCGGATTGGTGGATGTGGTGAGGAAGTATTCGTAATTTTCCACCCTCTCTATCTTGCACTCGTGTGTCTTGCTCTCCTTATCGTAATTGATGCCAACGAGAAGGACGGATTTTTTATTTCAACAACTTTGTTACATACTCATTATCACCGTGTACAGCATTGGAAAACTCTTTCCTGAATACTTCGTAAATATCGTTCTGTGTTTCAAGGTCAGGCAAATCTGTGTAGGCACAATGTTTGTTGAGTACTTTAATATAATAACCTGTTTCATTGAGTGTTATATCCGTAAAAAGGTTTATGTTCGTGAGCCTTTGGCGATAGCCTATTCCCCTTCGCCCATAATAATCAATTCTAACGGATTTGATTTTGGGGATATGAAGTTCCAAATCCTTGTCTCGGTCGTACTGCGTGTCGTCCCAAATTGGATAACAATCCGTCAACTCGTCTTGCTTAACAGAAAGTTCATTATGGACTTCGTGCCATTCAAAAGTGAGACCCTCCGTTTTTTGAATACCTGACGCTATTTTTTGAGACAATGGGCGGACAAAATCATATACAAACTTTCTTATGTCCTTAATGTCCGTAATTGGGATTGGGGAAAAGCCATTGCTCTCAAATTCTTTGAAATCAGGGTTCTTATACCAATTGGTTACAAAACCATCCTTATTGATATGTAATGAAAGATAATCACCAAAGCCATCTTTTTCGGGCAGAAAACAATTGGGGACATAACCTTTTATTGTGTAAAATTCGTTTCTGTTAGAATCCAACAATGTGTAAGTTCCTTGATCACATATTTTTGCATTCAACGTCAGTTCACCAAAATCATCCGTCCATTCCAAAACCTTATGTGAATCCAAATCCACTGTTATGTTCCAATATGGATGAGGAGATTTAGGCTCTCTCAGACACGGGGAATCATATTCCGAGTATTGTTTCTCGAAGTCGAAAAACATAAAATACGCCGGAATCGAAATCTTCACATATTTGCTTTTAGTTTTCAGCGCTTGTATTGACGTTTTTTGTCCCATAGTAATTTATTTTTTTTGTTTTATACGCAATTAATGCATTAAATGATACCTTTGAAATAAACACGGTCATAATGTTTGCTTTAAAATTATCAATGCCCAAACATACGAAAAAAACATCAATCATACATCAACTGATAATCCTTCTTCCTGCCTCGTGTCCAAAATTCTTGCGGGACGGCCTTCCAATTGCCCAAGGCGTGTGGGGAGACGACGCGCTTTCCCTCGATGTGCTTCATTATGATGTAGCGGAGGTCTTTGACGGAGGAGGCGACGATGCGGTCGAGGAGCTGTTCGTGCGGGATGCCCGCGCCTTCGGTGAGGTGTCCGCCGCCGCCGTTGCCACGGTAGGAGTTGATGGCTACGGTATAGGTGGCGTCGAGATTGAAGGGGCGACCATCCATAAAGCCGAGGATGGTGATTTTTTCACCGGCGGGCTTTTGGAGGTCCACAGTGTAGCGAATGCCAGACGCGGAAGAATAGTTGTAAAACTTGCCGGCGGTGCGGTTGTTGCCCTTCTCGTCAACTTCAAAAAGCACCAAATGATCCTTGCGGTCGCTCATCTCATTGAACCACGACGAATACGAATATTCGAGGTAGCCAAGGATTTCACGTCCGGAGAGACGCATCGTATATAACAGATTTTCAAACTTGTACAACTTGAACATATCGCGGATGCACACCACGCCTTTCGATACTTTGGAATCGAATGTGAGCGGCGCGGCAAATGAAATGTCCGCCCCCGTCTCCTCCAACTGTATGCTGTGTATCAAATCCACAAACGCCGAATTGCCAAACATCGCGTCCCTCGAACTTACTGTCCTCGTGAACTTTGCGATTGGTTTGGAGACATAATCCTTCACGATGTGGATATATTTGCTGTAACGGCGCATCATCTCGCGGTCGGGTTCGCAGGAGTTCATCTCCATAATGAGGCCCGTGATTTTTTTGTCGATAATCTTGTCGCCGTCCTTCTTCACTTGGATAGAGGCAACGGCGGCGAGGCGGGCGCAGTTTTTGGGGTCGAGGATTATGACGCGCTGACCCTCACAGTTGCGCACCACGGTATTCGCCTCCTGATGGTCGTGTCCGGCAAATATGAGGTCGAAGCCCGGCACTTGCGTCGCCACAAGGCTCGATGCGTTTTCATTCATAAAATCTTGGTCGGAGCGGTTGTTGTAGGTGCTGTCAACCCCCGAATGGAACAGCCCGACCACAATGTCGGCGTGTTCTTGCTCCCTGACGACCTTCACCCAACGGCGGGCGGTCTCCACCATATCCTTGAACTCCATTCCCGTCCATAGGTATTCGGGCAGCCAAGTAGGGATGGAGGGCGTTATAAGTCCAATAATCGCAATCTTGACACCGTGGCGGTCGAGTATCGTATATGGCTGAAAATAAGGCTCGTCTGTGCCCTTGTGGACGGCGTTTGCGGCAAGCCACGGAAACTTAAAATCCTTGATTAACTTGTCGTAAACCTCGTGCCCGGTCTCGATGTCGTGGTTGCCGACGCTCGCCGCATCGTATCCCATAAAGTTCATCACGTCGGCGCAGATGTGGGTGCCGTCGTAATTCTCGTAGTTGGAATAATAAACCACGGGCTGACCTTGGAGAAAGTCGCCATTGTCGAGGAGTATCACGTCCTGACTCTCCACGGCACGTTGCTCCTTGATGTATGTATATACCTGCGCCAACGACGTATTGAGAGGCTCGTTCTCAATGAAGTCGTATGGGAATATCGCCCCGTGGACGTCGCTCGTCGCTATTATCTTAATCCGTACTATTTCCGGCACTGTTGTCTGTTCCATTATTGATGTGTTTTTGAAATTCCAAAGATACATATAATTATTGGATATTGTGGCATCAAGATGGCAAATTTTTTTTAAGTATTTTGCGTACACATCACCAACTATGTAATAAACAAAACGTTAACAGACGGGAAAATTATTTATAAAAGATTAATACAGCGTTAATGATAATGTCAGATACTTGGAATAATTTTGCAGCGTGAAACAAGGAAATAATTGTCTTTTCATATATTAGGTTTAGGTTATAGATTTGTAGCAAAAATGCAGACCCCGTTTCGGGAGTCTGCATTTTGTTTTTATGATGGTATTAATATGCTGAGCATCAGAGGTTTTCGTCGGACTTCGACTCCTTGCGCTCCAATGTATAGACCTTGTTTTCGGCGTACATCGCTACACGAGTGATTCTGCCGTCCTCATTGCGATCCATATCAAAATGAATGTTGGGCACAAAACGCCTTGCAACATATTTCAAAGCCTTGCCACACGCAAACCAAAACTTTTTCCTATGGCGGTGCTTCTTGTCCTTGGTATTATTGTCGTCATAATCATCATTCAAATCATCAAACGGCAATATCTCCACCTGGGGTGCGGACGGCTCGTCCGCCACGATAGGCAGCGACGTCGTATCTTGGAGCGCGGACGGCTCGTCCGCCACAACAACCTCCACGATTTCAACCGGCACCTCAACCATATCATCGCACCATACCTCTTCGTCGATGATGTCCTCAGATTTGTTCGGGACGGTGGTTTTGGTGTCTGCAACATAGTTTTGGCGTGATATTTCATTCTCTTCTTGGTGTGGCAGGCGAGCCGCCTGCGTTCCATCCTCTTCTTGGTGTGGCAGGCGGGACGCCTGCACTCCAGTTGGGCGGAAGTTATCAACAGCAACCGATGGTTCTACGGGCGGAAGTATCGACACGGTGGCTTTGTGGCCGATAG
>DGIK01000036.1 GCA_002393195.1 Bacteroidales bacterium UBA3824
TGATAGTCAAACCCGAATAACGTGTGCAACGATCCTTGGCTTCCACTTCCACAGGAATCGTGCGGCTCGTGTTGTCCACCTTGAAATTGGACGTGTCGGGGAGTTTCAACTCGATGCCCGGCACTGCGCCGTTGTTTTTCAAGAAAGCGTAAATGTCTCTTGCACAGCCGATATGGTGTGCGCCGTCGATGCGGTTTGGCGTGATGCCAATCTCAAAAACGGTGTCGCTCTCCACGTGGAAAATCTCAGCCGCCGGAGTGCCAACCTTGGTGTCGGCGGGCAACACGATGATGCCGTCGTGCGAGGTTCCAACGCCGATTTCGTCCTCGGCACAAATCATTCCCTCGCTCACCACGCCGCGAAGTTTTGACTTCTTGATAGTGAACGACTTGTCGCCGTCATAAAGCACCGTGCCGATGGTGGCAACGATTACCTTTTGCCCGGCTGCAACATTGGGCGCACCGCACACAATATTTAATAAAGCGTCGCCGCCCACGTCCACTGTCGTTACGTGCATGTGGTCGCTGTCGGGATGTGGCACGCAGGTCTTCACCTCGCCCACAACGAGACCTTTGAGGCCGCCCTTGATGGATTCGGACGTTTCCGCGCCCTCCACTTCAAGGCCAGTGCTCGTCAAAATCTTGGCAACAGCCTCCGCGTCAAGGTCGCAATTCAGGTATTTTTTCAACCAACTATATGATATTTTCATTCTATTTTGATGATTATTAATGTCTATAATTACAATTTCGCAAAATTAGAAAAAAAAATTGAAAGTGCGAGTGAGAATTTGAAAAAAGAGATAAAAATATTTTGAAGATACGATTTTTTTGAGTAATTTTGACGAAAACATTCCCTCATAAAAGTGTTTTTTTTAAATTATTCCCTCATAAAAGTGCAGTCTTTTTGATTATTCGTTCAGAAAAATGTCGTTGAAAGTCAAGGCTGAAGAAAACGTAAAAAGCAAGTCGCTACATACTTTTGTGGACTAGCAACCTTCAATCAATAAAGGAGAGAGAGCTTCGTTGAAACAATTTGCCGACCAAGAATGGATGGAGAATATACAGCTCGTAGCTGTAGGTGCGTATTTCACAAAGAGGACGGAATAAAAGAATACGGCACGCACCTCGTGTGCGCGCCTATTCCAAAAACGATATATCGCCAACAGTAATGTTGTCTTGTAGCGAGATTGAGGTATCAAATTTTATTACATTATCACCATCGAAAAGTACAAGTCCGTAATATTCAAAGATAATATTTAGGAAATTCATTGCATTATCAGAATAATCAAGTTTTACGTCATCCAACAATTGCCATAATTTTACTATAACACATTCGTCCGTCCTGATAACGTAAAGTTTGATATATTTAATTAACGAATATTTTCGTTTGTTCCATTCACTTTTAGAACATTCTTTAACATCATCAAAGATTTTTAGCGCAGAAATATATGGGTCAGACACAGCCAATAAATCATTGTAATACAGTGTTAAATAATTAATAAATTGCAATTGGTTGTTTTTTCCCTTTTGCTTAATCTGCATCTTTTTGAAAAAATCCAGCAAATCTATAGCCGTTATATACATTTCAGTATCAAACGGAGTATTATCCTCGGAACTATCTTCAACTAATTCATTTCCATTTTCTTCCTCATTTTCAATAGCATCGACTTTTTTAATCATTTCGAAAAAATTGTCATATATACCTTCTTCATCTTTGAGGGTGAAATACAAAATTTTCCCTTCTTTTTGGGCTAATTGAATTGAAGTATATTGTACAGCATTTTTATAATAAAAACAGGTCAATCTATAAAAAAAGAGAATCTGTTCCAATACGACAATATCAGAATTGCATTTTTCAAGCAATGTATCCGCTTTATAAATAAAGGTTTGCTTCTCACTGAAAAACAACAACTTCAACCTCAATTCTTTGAAAAAATAGAATTTAAGTTTTGAAAAATCATTGATGTAATTGCTTTCTGAAAAAAAGACCTTAGGATTGTCCTTGCCGGCTTCTTGCCAAAAAGCAATGTCTTTTTTCTTGTCTTCAACATCAACGCAGCCGTCCAAAAAGCGAGCTACGGTTTGGTAAAATGTTTTATAATCCTTATTCCTCCATTCAGGCGAGATAAAGGCACACTCCTTTTCCCAAACCGTTCTGATAAACGGTTCTTGTTTTTGTGCGCCCAAATCCATTTCAAATATGACTCGCGCAATGTCCTGTGGTGTGTAAAACAAATCCTTGTAATCCATTACTTATCGTTTTTGATTGAGTTGCAATTTCTGCATAGGCATTGCAAATTCTCCAAAACAGACTTTCCTCCTTTGTTCATCGGAACGATGTGATCTATTTGGAGATAGAACTTGCTGTTGAAAGTACGACCGCAATTTGCACACTTGAAATTACCGTCGGACGTCCGTGCTTTTTTGAAAACTTCATCGTGTAGTTTGCGATAAAGTTTCGGCTCTTTCTGCATAATCTCGTAAAGTGTGAAATCTTCAATTGATTTCATATCATACTTTACGTTGTCCTTTTTTTGTTCATAAAGGTCGGGGCGTGAAATCTTTTCGATTTCAGTTTTGACAGCATTACGAAAATTGATTTCCCTCGGGAAAAACAATTTTATAATATTATGGTCTGCATTGTTCCAAACCTGATTCAAATAATTGTCCTGCGCCCTCAGTCCCATATCTTTATCGTATATCTCTTGGGCAATCTTGCTGACGTCCAACTGTTTGCGAATTTGTTCGTCAATCGAATAGAACGTCGGAACTTCGCCCGTGTAAGCAAAATACTTGATGAGATTCTTTACATCTTTGGAATCATACGGAGGAACCATATAATCAGAAAAATAATTCAAGGCGATAAACTCTTCCATATCATTGAGTTTGCCATTCTTCAAGTCCTCCATTTCGTCAACACCGAAATCTTTGAAAATCTGCGGAAGATTTTTCAGCAAATTTTCATAGTATTTGCGGCTGAGATCATAAACCATCACCTGACAGAATTTTTCCACACCTTCGTTTTCGCCGTCATTTTCTTCAACATAGCGGAATGAATACATTCCTACGGGAATGCGCTGTTCAAACGGCAGGGCTTCAAGTTCGCTCGTGTCGATATTTTCATCGAGAATTTTTGCAAACTCCTCAACTTTTGAAATTTGCACGTAACGCATATTTTGATTGCGGTAGGCATTTTCAGAGTCGTCAAACGAGTTCACACCGTCGAAAACGGCTTCGGGGCTTGCCCACGAAATCTGATTTTCGTCCCAATTGTCAATAAACGAAACAATATAAGCCTCAGGTGTGCCGCCCGCTTTCACACCGCGCAAAGCACGTCCCACCATCTGTGTCATCAACGCAATCGAAACCGTAGGACGCGCAAGGAAAACAGTCTGTGTTTGAGGAACATCAACCCCCTCAGTCAAAATGTTGACATTAATCAGAACGTTTAGTTCGCCATTTCTGAACTTTTCAATATTAATTTCGTTGTCTTTCTGACTGATTGTTATTCCCAAATCGTTTTTAACGGCGGATATTACATACGCAGATTTTACGCCACGCTCAGTGAAAATCTTATTGAGCGCAATAGCGTGCCATATATTAATGACAAAAACAATTGTCTGTTTGTAGCGTTCTTTATTTTCAATATACTTATTGACAATCAACTGATTACGAGCCGCATTTTTAGCAATTTTTTCTTGAATATCCGCAGGTAATTGGTCAAAATTGTTGAGTTTTTCCAATGCTTCAAGACCGAGCGCCTGTGTATAATCCTCGTTTGTTTCATAACGTTCAAAAATCGGTTTTGACAATATCTGCCTGTTAATCAAATCTTTAAGACCGATTTGATATGCCCTGCCGCTCGCATTCCTTACAAAAACGCCGTCTTTTGAAATACCATCGCAAAAAATCTTTTCCAAAAGTCCCGCTTCTCCTTCGGCTGTTCTGAACGGTGTGGCAGTCAAACCAATTAGTTTCAGATTCTTGACCTTTGCTTTGATGTGGTCAATAACTTTTCTGTATGTTTTTGCAACTGCGTGATGTGCCTCGTCAATCACAAGATAAATCATATCCTGATTTTCGAGCCATCTATCAAGTTGTGCCAAATTTTGATTCCTTCCAAGCGTATCCTTGCCAACAACAAGCAAATCGTCGGTTGGTTGAATGTTGCAAATTCTGTCGTGCGACGATGCACCCGAAACTATTCGGTATCTGAAAGAGGTTTTGTTTGTCAAAGCATTTGCAAACGCCTGTTCCTGAAATGTTTCCGCTGCCTGATTCAATAAAAACTGACGATGCGCAAGCCAAAGCACCTTATGATTTTTGTTGATGGCATTTCTGAGAAGCCAAACCGTTGCGGTATATGTTTTTCCTCCGCCAGTCGGTAAGACAACGAGCGTAGAATAATTGTCATTTTTATTAACGATGTCAAGGCATTTCTGCGCATCAATTTGATGTTCATACGGTTGCCTTGTATTTTGCGTTTCGATGCGGTTAATCAAACCACTCGATTTTACTTCAAATTGTCTATCCATAATTAGATATGTTTATGCTGCAAATATAGATATAATTTTGAAAAGGGAAAAATCAAACCAAAAATTTTGTTTTTCCAAAAAAAATTCCAAGCATTTTAACCCATAAAAAATTTTTCCAATCATTGCATTTTAGTTAAATTTGCATCTCAATTAAAAAGGTAAAGGATATAATTATGGACGAATCTATCCGCGAAAAAAAAATCTACCGCGTTACGCTCAAAGGCAGCGCGGTGAATGTGGTTTTGCTGGTGTCCAAATTTGTGGCGGGCATCGTGGGCGGGTCGGCGGCGATGATTGCCGACGCGGTGCACTCGTTGTCGGACTTTCTGACTGATTTTGTTGTGGTTATATTCGTGAAACTCAGCGCAAAACCACAGGACGAAGACCACGACTACGGCCACGGCAAATATGAAACGTTGGCGACGGCTTTCATCGGAATTTTGCTGTTTTTCGTGGGCGCAATGATAATGTACAACGGCGCAATGAGCATTTACAGCGCGTTCAAGGGCGAAGTTTTGCCCGTGCCGGGGGCTGTGGCGTTGATTGTTGCATTGATGAGCATCGCACTCAAAGAATGGGCGTACAGATTCACCGTGAAAGTTGGCAAAGAAGTTGATTCACAGGCTGTTATTGCAAACGCTTGGCATCATAGGACTGATTCATTTTCATCGGTTGCAACGGCGGCGGGAGTTGGCGCGGCACTGATTTTGGGCGAAAAATGGGCGGTCTTAGACCCTGTTGCGGCGGTTTTGGTGAGCGTTTTCATCATAAAAACCGCATACGATTTGATATGTCAGGCAGTGGGCGAACTATTGGAAAAAAGCCTTCCGCCCGACGTGGAGGAACGCATCATCAAAATTGCAGAATCAGAGCCGGAAGTTTCTGACATTCACGGACTTAAAACCCGTCGCATCGGTAGCCGCATCGCCATTGAAATGCACCTACGTATGCCCGGCGACATATCTCTCTACCACGCGCACTGCCACGCCTCAAACATCGAGGACGCCCTCAAAAACGAGTTCGGCACCACGACGCACATATCGTTGCACTTTGAACCGAAAAAAATAGACGGGAAATATCAAGAGCCTGAAAAAAAGGTATAGATTAATTTCTACAAATCATCAACATCATCCTTTGAAAGCCCTGTAATGCCACAAATTTCATCGACAGCATAACCA
Source organism: Bacteroidales bacterium UBA3824 (assembly GCA_002393195.1). Taxonomy (GTDB): domain Bacteria; phylum Bacteroidota; class Bacteroidia; order Bacteroidales; family UBA3824; genus UBA3824. The sequence continues at coordinate 5,713 of DGIK01000036.1, forward strand.
CGTTCCTTCATTCGAGATGCAATTTTGAACATTTCGTTCTCCACAGATTCAACGTAATCATCAGGAATTGCGACCCATTTGTCCCAATCAGTCTCAGCAAGATATTTTTCCACTTGCTTGCGGAGTTCGGGAATCGAATTAACGGCCGTGTCATATAACGTCTCTGATACAACATTAGCATAATCGTGTACCAAAATATGACGCATACCCTGAATGATTTTCCACGGCGTTTTTGGATGTGAATCTTTGAATGCCTTAGTCAGTTTGTACACTGCCTCACCAACAATCTCCACATTTTTCATAACAGAATAGTAGGTTCGTTTGTCTGCAACAAGCGTCTCCAACGAATAGCCTTGGATGAGCACCGTTACATTGTTGGAATATTCTATTATATCCTCCAACCTGCCCTTATCTCTTGCTCGTTCTCTCATAAATTAAAATTTTATCACGATTAGCACTCTCCACGGCATACGGACGAAGTGAGCCTTCCTCCACTAAATCTACTTCGCGTCCGAGCAATTCCTTCAAATCCATATACATTCCGCCGTGAGTGAAAAGTGTGAATGGTTTGCCGGAACGGTCAGGCACAAAGAGAATATCGACATCGCTGCGCGGCGTCTCCTCGCCACGTGCGTATGAACCAAACAGCCAAGCCTTTAAGACAGGTTGCGTCTTGAAATAGTCGGCTACAATTTTCTTGATTTCAGCGGTATTCATAATGCGCGTAGTTTTGAAAATTACAGTTGCAAATATAAAACAATTATTTGGTAATGCAACTTTTTGATGCAAAAATTTTTACGCAATTTCTTTCATCATCACTCCATCTCCCTCAACTGCGCCTCCACCTCCGCGCACAGCCGCATCTCAAACCCTGCCTTACGCGCCTCCTCGATGGGTCGCGTGTAGAGATAATAAATTTCCATTGGACGGCGGAAGTCGTAATCGAGTTTCATACTTGGATAATACGGCACCATCACCTTTGTCATCTCAATCATCTTGTCGGCAAAAGTATAATCCAAATTCTTGACACCCAATGCATTGGCGGCATCAATCACTTCCTTCATTTGGTCATAAATCAGCGAGCCGTACTGCGCGAGAAGTTCCTGAGTGTTGGCATTTTTCACGACCGACATACCATTGAAAGGCATATTCCAAACCGCCTTCCGCCACCGCGCTTCGTGATATTCAACCTCGTGCGCATCAACGCCCGACTGTTGCAAATCGTTGATTAACTGCCTGATTTTCTGAGGGTTTTTACAATTATAATTGCCAATATTGATGCTGCCATAGCACTGATGGTCAACGACACCGGGCTTGGTCTTCGACGAACAGATGAACGCAAGGCCGGCGGCAGTCTCCACGTCTGGAAACTCGCGCACCAAATCCTGTTCAAGTCCGATGCCGTTTTGAATAAGCAACACAAGCGTCCCAGGCTGGAGTAGGGGAGTGAGCACCTTATATAATAGCGATTCGTTGACAGATTTCAACGCCACAAGCACCACATCGGATTTGGGCATCTTGGAGGTGTCGTTGTAGGCATTCACATTGTCGATATGAAAATCTCCATTGCAAGAATTTACCTGCAATCCGTGTTCACGAACATATTGATAATCAGAATGAAAGAGAAAATGCACCTCTTTACCAGCGTTTGCGAGGCGACCACCATAATAGCCGCCCACCGCGCCCGTTCCAATCACTGAATAAATCATATTTTTAGGAATTAATATTTTCAACAATAGCAAAATTTTTGGTTCCGTCAGCCTCCGGCGAAAGCGGCACCAATGTCCGTTTGAATCCAATGGTTTTGCCCGCCGCATTTTTCATTTTTACAAAATAATGGACGGCATATTTTGCATCATGGATTTTGTTAACATCCTCATTGTCAGCAAGTCCCGAAAGAAAATCAAACGTTTTCAAATCCTTGCCATAAAAATCGATGAAAGCATCATTGCACCATCCAACGACGCCTTTTTCAGACACAAGGCAGCACGGAAACAGCACCGAATTCAAAATCACGCCATAACTGTCAGCCTTCAATTTTTGTTTTGCAATCTCCAAGTTGTTGAGATTGATGACGTTGCCATATTCGCGGATGCGTTTGCGATACACATAATGCATCAACGCGCACACCGCCAACGCCACCAACAGCGCACAAAAATACACCGTCATCAGCACATCGTCCTCACGCGCAATCTCCTGCGTGATGTCCGACGCCCCCGACGGAATGAACTGCACATCCCGCGCCGAATCAGCGGGAGATGGGATTATTGATAATAGTCTAAACATTTTTTTCATTTTTTTCTGACTGCAAATGTAAAAAAAGTTTTTTTCCCCACAAAAAATACATACCTTTGCAAAGTCATACTTTAAAATATTCGGATAAAATAATTTTTCTCAAAAAAATCCGCAAAAAATTTGTTCATTCAAAAAATCCTTCATATCTTTGCAGCCGAAAATTTTAGTAACAACACAATTAATTTATTAAATGTTAAACAATTACGAAGCCGTTTTCATTATGACTCCCGTTTTGTCTGAGCAGCAGACAAAGGAAACGGTGGATAAAATGAAATCTGTTCTCACCGACGGCGGAGCAGAGATTGTCCACGAAGAGAATTGGGGTCTCAAAAAACTCGCGTATCCCGTTCAGCACAAGAACACAGGATACTACTACCTTCTTCAATTCAAGGCCGACCCCGCATTGATTCTCAAATTCGAGGTTGCAATGAAACGCGACGAGAAGGTATTGCGCTGGCTCACAGTGTCGCTCGACAAGCACGCACTCGAATACGCCGAGAGGCGCATCGCCAAGCGCAACGGACAACAGGCAGCCGCACAGGAAGCAGCCGAGCCCGCACAGGAAACCGCAGTAGAAACCGTTGAAAACAAGGAGGCTTAATCATGGCAGAACAGCAAGGTGAAATCAGGTTTTTGACCCCTCCCACAGTGGAAGTCAAGCAGAAGAAGTATTGCCGCTTTAAGAAGAACGGCATCAAGTACATCGATTACAAGGATCCCGAGTTCCTCAAAAAATTCCTCAACGAGCAAGGTAAAATCCTTCCTCGCCGAATCACAGGAACCTCGCTCAAATTCCAGAGAAAACTCTCCGTGGCAATCAAGCGTGCACGCCACCTCGCATTGCTGCCCTACGTAACCGATTTGTTGAAATAATAAAAGCATCAGAATCCAATGGAAATCATATTGAAACAAGATGTAGCAAACCTCGGATCCAAGGATGACATCGTAACCGTAAAGCCCGGCTACGCCAACAACTACCTCATCCCGCAGGGTTACGCAACGGTAGCTACTGAATCCGCCAAGAAGGTGCTCGCCGAAAACAAGAAGCAGCAGGCACACAAGGAGGAGAAACTCCGCAAGGACGCAACAGAACTCGCCGCTCTCATCGAGCAGAAGGAAATCAAGATTGGCGCCAAGACAAGCCAGACCGGCAAAATCTTCGGCTCTGTCAACACAATCCAGATTGCAGAAGCACTCGCCAAGAAAGGCATCGAGGTTGACCGCAAGCAAATCACCCTCCTCGACGAGGCTAACATCAAGGAAGTCGGCAAGTACAAGGCAACTATCAAACTCTACAAGGACATCAAGACAACCGTGGAATTTGAAGTTGTTTCCGAGTAATCGACATCAATAGCATACAACAATAAAAAATCCGGAGCGCAAAACAGTGCTTCGGATTTTTTTTATGAAAAAAATACGACACATTACTTAAATTTTCATATCTTTGCACCACAAAATCCTAAACAAAATACAATTATGCCAGGATACAACAACGACAAACGTACAAAACTAACAGAAATCTTCCGCGACACCCTCGACTACATCAACGAGGAGGAAGACCTATACGACTGCATCGAATACAGCAAGCGCGAATCGGAACTCATCAAGGCCGACGAATACTATGACCTTGAAACACCGTCACGCGCCGGCAAAATCAAAGTAACGCAATCAAAGACCTTTGAAGCCGCAATGCGTTACGCCGAAGACGAGGCAAACGCCGACAAACTTATCGCCGTGCTCAATTTTGCATCGGCTACGCACCCCGGCGGCGGCGTAGAATGGGGTGCGACAGCGCAGGAAGAAGACCTTTGCAGGTGTTCGACATTGTTTCCCGTATTGTCGCAGCCGAGCCTTGCGATGAGTTTTTACGAGCCAAACCGCAAAGCCCGCAACCCGCTCCACACAGACGACCTCATCTACTCGCCCGACATCGTTATCATCAAAAGCGAGGACGAAAGTTACGAACGACTCGACCCCGAAGAATGGTGCAAAGTTGACATCATCACCTGCGCCGCGCCAGACCTCCGTCCGCCGAGACCCGATAGGTTCCATCCAAACATTCAGCCCGAGCCCATCAACATCTCACGCGACGAACTCTATGAACTCCACCTCTCACGCGCACAGCACATCTTGAACGTCGCCGCCGGACAAGGCGTTGACATACTGATACTTGGCGCATTTGGATGCGGCGCATTCCAGAACGACCCAAACATCGTCGCCCGTGCATACGCCGACGCGCTCAAAGAATACGCCCAATACTTCGACGTCATCGAATTTGCAATATATTGCACACCATTCGATATGAAGAATTACAAGGCTTTCTACGACGTGTTTGGAGAGTAGGAGAGGAGTGGCAATAAAAAAACTCTACAAAATGCAAACATATCATTTTGTAGAGTTTTTTGCATTAGAGAAGATTCCATTTCAATCTGCACATTAACGCCTTTGCCGTTTCAAAATCCATCGGCAATCCGCCACTCATAGGTGTCCAATTATATTTTGGTACTAACTGTTTCAGTTCATTTGTAGATACGAAAGGTGTAAGGTAGTCTGTAAGTTTTTTACATTTAACGAGAACATAGTGCCGTAGTTTTCCATCACCATTCCAATTTACGTCCTCATACGCTTCCTTGACAATTTCTCCTGCACCAAATATTCCTCTCGATACTTCTCCCTGAACCAAAAAGAAACACATATCTCCCTTTTTTGCTTGCTTAAAAGACTGAATACTCCATGGAATGATTGTTGTTGATCCACCTTTGAATTTACGCAACCATTCTTCAAAATCTTCTCGTTCCCATCCTCCTTCTGCCCATCTAATGGGATTAAAGGTTAGTACAAAATATTTTTTAGGTTCCATAGGTACGTTTTATTTATTAATCACTAATTGCAAAAAAATCAAAAATTATACAAATTCAAATATATTTTCAAAAAAAACATTTTTTTTTTGCAATACTTATCCCAAATCTATATCTTTACACCCTGAAAACACAGACTGAAAATTATGCGACTAAAAGTAAATAATTTTGGACAGATACAGGACGCGGACGTTGAGTTTGGCGACCTTACAATCGTTGTGGGGCAGCAGGCTTCGGGCAAAACGCTGTTTCTCGAACTACTGAAACTGCTGTACGAGGCCAAAGGCATTTCGGCAAGATACGAGGAGATTTTTCCAAGAACAACTGACGAAAAAATCAAAGCCTACTTCGGGCAGGGTATGGAAGGCATTTTGACCGATGATACTGTGATTTCATTTGACGGTAAGCCCGTAAAAAAATCTGACATTTGGAACACCGGCAGCGATGAAAAAACTGACCAAATATTCTACATCCCCGCACAACGCGCATTGTGTTTTGACGAAGGCAGGCTCAAATCTTCTACTGACTTCACCGAATCGCCCGAAGTAATCAGCCTGTTTCTCAATCACTTGACCAATCACATCTACGAAAGGGCATCGAAGGCTGAAAAAGAAACCGCATTTCTGAAATTCAATGGATTCGACAACCCTGTCTTTTATGATGCAGAAGTCGGACTAAAAAAAGAGCCAAAGGGCGGCAGCCTTGTAATGCGCCTCAACGACAGTGTGATACCGTATATGGCGTGGAGCAGCGGACAGCGCGAGTTTACGCCGTTGTTGCTTGCATTGGAACGTTTCAAAAAATACGGCAAAGAAAAGCCTATTATCATCGAAGAACCCGAAATGGGATTGCACCCAAAAGCGGTGCTTGATTTTTTGCTGAAAATAACAACGGAATTTTTGCCTGACCGCAAAATCATCATTTCAACTCATTCCAACATACCGTTGGAATTTGCATGGGTATTGAACAACCTTCCAAAAGACAAGAACGACTATCTGAAAGAACTTTTTGGCGACGAGTTGGACGGCGTTTCCGACAAATCAATCAAAGTATATGCCTTTGAACACAACGACGGCAAAACAGTGGCGCGAGATATTTCGCAACTTAACACATTGAGCGACAATGCTTTTGAATCCGAATGGGGCGGATTGACCAACTTCATCACCCGTGCCACCAATTTGATGTACAAATATGAATAAAACAATAGAAAACATATTCCAACAATCCGGGCTTTCATTCTGCAAAGGTTTGCAGGCTCTCGACAATGCGGACAAAGCGAAGATTGAGCCGCAAAACACTTCACATTTGGACGGCAGCGCAAACATTGACGCCTGTTTGAAGAAACAATATCCCGAAAGCAGCCGTTGGGATTACGCCGTGGCATACAATGGCACAGTCTATTTTATAGAGGTACATCCGCCGAACGAAATCAAAGAAGTTGTTAAGAAACTACATTGGCTAAAAGATTGGCTCTCAGGAAACAAGAATTTAGACATCTTGAAATCAACCACTTATCCTTTTACATTAATCACCACAAAACCAATCAAGCACAACCCGCAGACGCAAAAAATGCTCCGCGACGCCAAAAACCGCGAATCCTTATCTGTGAAGGAAAATTGTTGGAAAGCGTTTCCGAAATAGAAGACACAATGCGCTATTTATCCTTTCCCGAAAAAAAAATCCAAAAAAAATTTTGCCGTTTCGCAAACTTTTCCCTAAATTAGCAACCTAATTAACGGGGCGTGCCATCGCCCTTAGAAAAAATACAATTAAAGCATTAAAAACAATTAAAACATCCGATTATGGCAGTAGATGCACAGATTCTCGAAAGAGCCAAGGAATGGCTTGGAGACAATTTTGACGAGGAAACAAAGCGTCAGGTGAAGAATATGATTGAAAACGACGAGAAGGAACTCGTCGAAAGTTTCTACAAGAGCCTCGAATTTGGCACGGGCGGCTTGCGCGGCATTATGGGCGTGGGCACCAACAGAATGAACATTTACACCGTCGGTATGGCGACCCAAGGCCTCGCCAACTACCTCAACAAGACATACGCAGGTCAGCCTATCAAGGTTGTTATCGCTCACGACAGCCGAAACAACAGCCAACTTTTCGCCAAGACCTGCGCCGACATCTTCTCTGCCAACGGCATCA
>DGIK01000212.1 GCA_002393195.1 Bacteroidales bacterium UBA3824
GCGGTGAGCGGTACCGAATGCGTCGTTTACGTAAACCTCAGCGTAAGAAGCGAGTTTCTTGGCGAAAGCAGCTTGTTTTGCCTTCATTTCCTTCTTGGCAGCCTCAAAGTTGGGATCGTCTTTCTCGATGCCACGGGGCTTGCCTTCTTCCTCGGCGTAGTAGCGGAGGTTTTGGAGCAAGAGGATTTGACCAGCCTTCAATGCAACAGCCTGAGCGTCAGCATTGGCGCAGTCTTCTGCAAACTGGATTGTGGGAACGCCAAACTCCTTGGTGTACTTCTCGATAGCGGGGATAATCTGCTTCAACGAGAATTTAGCGTCGCCCTCGTTGGGGTTCACGTTCTTGGGCTTGCCCATGTGCGACATAAGGATAGCGCAGCCGCCGTCCTCAATGATTTTCTTGATGGTGGGCAGTGCGCCACGGATGCGGGTATCGTCGGAAACCTCGCCGGTCTCCTTGTTCAACGGCACGTTGAAGTCCACACGGACAATCACCTTCTTGCCTTTGAAATTGTAATTGTCAATCTTTTGCATGAGATCAATTAATTATTTTGTGTTTATAACATATATCGTTTCTTTCAATCCAATGGGCGATTGCAAAATTCGCCTTGCAAATGTACCAATTTTTGTTGAATTGCAACCAATAAAAACATCTTTTTTGAAAAAAAATTTGCCAACCGCAAAAAAAATTTCGCCATTTAGAAAAAAATGCGTAACTTAGGCGCGATTATTTCGTCAATAACGACAATGAAAGCGATGCTCAACAACGACAACTCCATATTCATCAGCAACGACTGCGTATCATACGACAGCCACCGGGGAGTGTCGCCCAATATCACGGTGATGTGCGAATTTTTCCTGAAATTTTTCAGCAGTTCCGACAGCATCAGGGTAATCGCCAACATCCTTGATATTGAGATAGTTGCAGTAGTACAACAGCCATACGGCAAACATTCGTCGTATTTCAAGGAGCACCTCAGCCACAGGTTCGACAGCTTGATAGTATCATCTGCGCTCGGCAAGATAGAGGACGCCAAACCTCTCAGCTCTCTCAACAATCTGAGCGACGGCAGCCTGCTGTTGGAAATCCCGATATTCATCAACGACTATTGCGCGGGCTATATCATTGTAGGCCCGTTCTACATGTCGGAGGAGTCGGCGGGCGGCGTGTCCAATTCTGTGCCGGTAATACAGCCCGACAAGGTGAAGATGATTGCCCGCGATATATGCGAAATAGGCGGCAAAATCCTCTCCGACTGTTCCAAATACCTGCGCAAGCCCAACAATTTTCATAATGTCAAGATAGACGCCGATATGGTGTTCAATTTTGGCAACATATTCTTGTTTGACATCACGTCCGACACATACGTAATAAGCCCCAACATCTGCGACATCTTTGGCTATCAATACGTTAAGAGATACACATTCGCCAATTTTATAGAGTCGATAGTGGAAAGCGACAGGCTGAGGGTTGTTGATTTTTGCAAGCGCAACATCTTGCTCGGCGACAAGGATTACGTAATAGAGACCACCATCACCAGGCAAACCGACAGCGAGCCTGTCAACATCGAAATATCCGGCTCTATCATCAAGGACAAAAACGGGCGGAGCATCAAGACGGTGGGCTACGTAAAGGACGTTACGGATCTCAATACCACCCACGACAGGCTCTGCCAGGAAATCAGCAACAAAAACCGCCTCATCAAGATTATAGGACACGACCTCAAAAACCCTTTCAACGGAATGATAGGATTCAGCGAGATATTGAAGGTGGACCTCGACCAACAAAACTACGAGGAGGCGGCAGAATACGCCGAAATCATCAAGCAGGCGGCATCGGAGGGTTACGAACTACTTGTAAACCTGCTCGACTACTCCACATCGCAATCGGGCGATATGCAAATTGTGAAAAAAGAGTTTGACATCTACAAGACCGTAGATTCAATACTCAAACTATCATCGACACAAGCGATGAAGAAAGGCATCACCCTCGAAAACCACATCGAATTTCCGACGATGATTTTCTCTGACGAAAACAAGATAAACACCATCCTCAGAAACCTCATATCCAACGCGATAAAATTCTGTTATCAAGACGGCATCGTTATGATAATAGCCGAGCCAAAGGGCGACAGCATCCGCATCGCGGTATCCGACACGGGCGAAAACATCCCCGCCTTCCGCCTACAAGAAATCAACAACGCCCACGATATATCATCGACTACCGGCACGGCATACGAGAGCGGCACGAGCATCGGGCTCAAACTCTGCCACACCTACCTTCAAGCATTGGATTCTCGCCTCGTTGCCACAAGCGGCGACGGCGTCACCACATTCGAATTTACCATCAAGGCCAATGGCAACAAGGGGGTATAACGAGGGGATGCGAATATGGCGACAAAAATTATAGCAAGACACAATAAATTTCTTTGTCTTTTCGCAAAATGTTTTTACTTTTGCCCAAAGAATTGTGAAAAATTTTATGAAAACAAAAGACCAAATATCGAAAATAAAGGCTGTTGTGGCATACATACTCAAAAAAGTGCCGCAAGGGTTGGACTATATACACCTCTTTAAGATAATGTATTTTGCCCAACAGGAGCATCTTGTAGTATGGGGGGCTCCGATTATGGACGATTCATTTGTGGCGAGACGACACGGTGCAGTGCCGACACTCACTTATAAGGTCATCAAGAGCGTGGAAAACGGACGAGAGGTGTCGGATGATTTGAAAGATTTTTACAATACAATATCCATAACCACAGACGAAGACCATCAACTTATAAAACTCTCCAATGGCGCGGAGTGCGATATGGACGAACTTTCGGAATCCAACACCGAGATACTTGACAAGTGGATTACTAATTGTATGGATATCAATTCATACAAATTGTCTGACCTTTCGCACGACAAGGCGTGGAAACAAGCCAAACGTCAGACCGACAAGACTGGCGAGGACACCAAAATCACCCTCTACGCTATGGCTAAGGCAGGCGGCGCACCTGACGGTATGCTCGAAGTAATTAAGGAACGTCAATTTATTCAACGTGCTTTGAGTGATGGATTTTAGAGATATGCAAGACCGTTTTAATGCTGAAAAACGGATGGTGACGGAAGACAGGATTGTTGTAGGAGGGTTGTTCCGTACCGTATTGACAGTTAACGACGGACTCAAATTCAAAGACGGACGGACAAGCAAGCCAAAACGTTTGGTGATAGTTGGCATTGACAAGACCAATAAAACTTGTTACGGTACTGTGCTTGTCAATACAGAAATGTCGCCAATGGCAAAGGTGTCGCCATTATTTTTTGCCACTCAATACTGCCTGAAACAAGAGTACTATCCCGAATATTTGGATTACGACAGTTATGTTGACTGTGGTGTATTGTTTGCCATATCGTTTGACACATTAAAGAGCGGAGAATACTTCGGCACGCTCAATTCTGATGACATCGAAGCAATTTTCGATATTCTCGAAACCACAAAGGCTATCTCAACCAAAGACAAAAAACGTTTCAATATTCGCAGAAGATAGTCATTGCTAATATGTTTATTGACAACACAATGCAATTGCTTTAAAAAAAATCAGCAAAAAAATTTGGAAAAATCTTTGATGATAATAAAGAGGATAACAAATAGATTTCCATCAAAAACAATTGCGAAACCGCCAGTTCCGAACTGATGGTTTCGCAACTGCAAATAACCAATTCCTTACTGTATTATCTTAAACTCCGTCCTTCTATTCTTGGCCATATTTTCCTTGCTGTCGTTGGGTACGCAGGGCTTTGACGAGCCATAACCTTTGGCGGTAAGGCGTGATTGGTCTATGCCTTTGGATACCAAATAATTGACAATTGCCATTGCACGGTTTTGACTCAATTCGAGGTTGTGCGGCTCCTTGCCGGCATTGTCGGTATGTCCGCCGAGTTCGATGCGGAGAGTCGGATTCTTTTTCAGGAAGTCAACGAGTTTATTGAGTTCGTAGAATGATTCGGGTTTGAGGTCGTACTTGTCGGTGTCGAAGAATACATTTTCGAGGGTTACAGTATTGCCGACAGCGGGCTTGTCGAGACCTATCTCAATGTATTTTTTCGTTACGGAATCGGGAATATTTTTCAAGCTAAAATTCATCGAGTTCATCAGGTAGCCGTCGGCGCGGACGTTGAGGGCATAGTCGTTGCCTTCGGGGAGATAGAGCATAATGTTGATTGGCTCGGCTATGGTGGTAGCCTTTTGGACGGTCTTGCCATCGGCGAGGCTCACGATTTCAAATTCCGATTTGATTGGGCTGTTGGTCTTGTTGTCTTTGACGACGCCATATACGAGCAACGTCCTGCTTGGCTGCACGGGTTTGGGCAGTGTAATTTCGTAGAGGTCGAGCTTTGTATTGCCGTGGCGGTCTGATGAAATAATCGCAGAATTGCCAAAGACCGACACCGCGAGCCTTGTTTCGTTGTCCTTGGTGTTGATTGGGTAGCCGAGGTTGACGGGCTTGCCCCAAGTGCCGTCCTCTTGGAGGTGCGACACAAAGAGGTCGTGACCTCCCATACCGGGATGACCGTTGGAGGAGAAATATAAAGTCTTATTGTCGGCGTGGATGAAGGGGCTCATCTCATCGTCGGGAGTGTTGACATTTTCGCCGCAGTTTTTGGGTTCGCTCCAACGACCGTCGCCTGTGAGCTCGCTGTACCAAATATCCTTGCCGCCAAATCCACCCTGACGGTTGCTTACAAAAAAGAGCGTCTTGTTGTCGGCAGAAAACGACGGCTGCGACTCCCACGCGCCTGTATTGACGGGTGCGGGCAGTGCGTGCGCGTATGTAAACTCGCCATCTTTCAGGTATGAATAATATATATCGCAACACCTAATCAAACCGTCGGGACAAGTGCAACTCGTAAAGAGCAAAATCTTGCCGTCGGCGGAGAGGAAAGGCGCGCCCTCGTTGTTGCGGGTGTTGATGGTTGCACCAATGGAACGCGCCTGCTGCCACGGCTCGCCATCCATGCGGCGACTTATGTAAATATCCTCCTGAGTCTTGGGCAAATGAGGATTTTGCGCGGTCTGCGGGAGTTCGATGGTATATACGAGGGTGTTGCCGTCGGCAGAGAGCGACGGGAAATAGTCGTTATATACTGTATTAACCTTTGCGCCGAGATTTCTTGGGTCGAAGTCAACGGGATGAGCCATAGCGTTGATGCGAAATTCGGCGAGTTGGGTCTTCTTCTCGGCGCGTTGACGCTGCCTCTCATCAACAACGCGGTCGAGGGATTTGAGTTTTTGGTAATATTTGAGGGCGTTTTCGTTGTCGTACTTGTCGAAATATGCATCAGCGATGCCGATGATTGTGGTCGGGTCGTCGGGCATCAGGGTAAGCACTTGATTGAGGACGTTGATTTCCTCGTCGTAACGTTGGAGCGTAGCGGCGATGTCGGCTTTTAGCCAATACGCCTCGATGAAATTTGCGTCGAGTTTCAGAGCCTTGTCGGCAAGCTCCACAGCCTCGTCAAACTGCTGCGCACGGTATTTGCTGAGACCCTGCTCAAATTGCAGGATGGCCTTCTTGTTGGTGGTGTGGTACTGAGCGTTGGCAATAGTCGCGGCTGTCAGTATCAATAGAAATAATGTCAGAAGCTTTTTCATAGTATGTTTTTTGTTTTATTTTACAACGAATCAAAATGGCAAATATTGCTTTATTTCTAATACAGCAACCCGAACATCCACAGTGGTATCCTATTCACGAAGCCGGTTTCGCAGTCGTCGATGGCGAGGAAGCTGTTGGGAATGTCTTTTATCTGTTTGAAAGTCTTGTTTTTGCCACCAACTTCAAAAATGTATGTGCCGTCTATCTTGAAGTCACCCTTGTCGGTATAGGCAACTTCGTGAGATTCATTCAGTTGGTTGACAAAAAAAGTTTCACGAACAGTGCCAATTTCTGCACGGCTCGACATTGCGTACAGCAGATTGGAATTTTCGAGATACAGTTTTTCGGGCTTTGACAGCTGGCTAAGGCTTGTTTTCTCGCTGAATAGCAAATTGAGCAATGCAGCTTCCTGCAATTGCATACACATCTTCAACACCGACTGACGAGACGTTTCCAATTGTTGGCCGAGAGATGTGAGATTGAGTGTGAAAGGAACAATCTGCGAGAGCACAACAAACAGACGTTTCAGTTTGACTGCGGTGATGTGTTCGATGTTTTTGATAGACGGCAGGTCGTTGTCGATGATATTGGACACCACCTGCTGAACCGCTTTGGCGTATGAACGTCCTGTTTCCTTATAAAAAGGATAATAGCCGTGGACGAGATAATCATTGAACAGCGGCAAAATCTTGACCTCGGAAGTTATATCGTTGGCGATGGATTCGTGCTCTTCAAGCAAACAAGGAAGCGTAAGCAATGGCAATTCGATTTTCTTTTCCAACATCACAAACTCTCGGAAAGACAGCCCCTGAATGTCGTAGAAAATGCAACGGCGCGAAAGGTCAGCTGTTGACTGATTGAGTTGCAACAACGACGAACCCGAAAAAACGATATGCAACGACGGATATTTGTCGTAGGCGTTTTTCAACTCCGTGGACCACGATTGAAAAGGATAACGATGCACTTCGTCTATAAACAAATGTGTCCCGCCGTGGTTATAGTGATATTCCACTAAGTCAATCAGGCGGTTGTTGGTGAACCAAAGGTCGTCGAGCGAAACATACAATGCGGTGGAAGATTTTGGGAAATGTTCCTTGATATACTGCAACATCATTGTCGTTTTGCCAACACCTTTTGCTCCACGGATGCAAAGCATACGGACATTCCAATCGATAGCGTCATAAAGATAACGCTTAAAATTGGTGTCGGCACTCTTTGCCAACCTTGCTGAACTTGTGTACAAATCCTGTATTTCCATAATTATCACTCTGTTATGTTTAGTTGCCGCAAAATTATTAAATAATCTCGACATATCAAGGACAATGAGTAAATTGTTTTCTCAAATTAACACTTTTCTCAAAAATCGTTATCTACAAATAACACTTTTCTCAAAAATCGTTATCTACAAATAACACTTCCCGCCCCCGAATGGCAATTATGCATTATGAATTATGCATTATTACTTGTCATCTATCGCCTCGTAAATCGGCTCGCCTGACGAATAATCGGGCGAGAGGATTCGTATCAGCGTGGCGAGGGTCGGCGTGATGTCGGCGATGGAGACTCGGCGGTTGACGGTGTGCATATTGATGCCCTTGCCATAAAACGCCAACGGGACGTGCGTGTCGTGGTTGTACGCCGAATTTTGCGCCGAACACGAAAAACTGCCGGCATTGCCGTTGCTCTGCGGCGTGATGTCCTGCCAACCTGGCGAAAGGTTGATGATGATGTCGCCGGAGCGGTTGCGGCAAAACGAATTGGCAGCCTGCCGCCAAATGCCATCGTTTGGACGGCTCGAGGTCAAGATGTTGGAGGGCATAGCGTGGTCGATGCCGTCGATCTGTACCAAAAACTCCGCCGCCATATTTTGGATTTGGTCGAGCGGCACCTTGTAACGCTCCACGGCAAGACGGTTGAGATATACCTGATGATTGCTGTACTTCTCCACCCATTTTTCGTCGCCGTAGAGTGCGCGGAGGTAGGCTTCGAGGAGTATCATTGTGTTTTGGACGTTAATCTGACGTCCGGGCATTCCCATATCGGTAAGGAAAATCGGAGAATCAGACGAACCCCTGTCGGCAGTGAAAAACACCACATAATTGCCCTTGCCCAATTTGACATCTAGCGTCGCCAATATAGTTGCAATTGAATAATCGAGACGAATGTAAGCGTCCTGCAATTCCATCGAGCGTATGCCAAACACATCCGAGATGTAGCCCGGCGCGGCAAAGTTAATCATCAGCAAATCAGTAAATTCGTCGCCGCCGAGGTTTTCCTTTTCGATGGCTTTGGAGGCAAATTCGCAAATCAAATCGTCTGCCCACGGAGTGTATTTGAGCAATTGAAGCCCGTTGTTTTTCTCCTTGGAGAGTTCGCGGAGATTGTAGGGGAAAGTGCTGCGCCCCTCGATGCCGTGTTCGTAAACGCTATTGTCGGGCAGAGAGGCGCGATATTCGGAGGCGTTCTTGATGGTGAACCAACTGCGCTGCACGTAGCTCGCCGCCAAATTTCTGTCGTTGAACTCCTTGACCCATTGCGGAAGGTCGCCGGTATAATAACTGCTCGAAACCATCTTGCCCGTCTTTTCGTCAAACCAATACGCACCGTCGGCAAGGCGACCGGCAGGCAACACAGCTCCGTAGTCGTTCCAAGAAACAGAAATCACCTTGCTCTGCTTGAAGTTGCTGAGTTTAAGCTCGTCGCCGAAAGTAGTGCCGAGGAGATTGAGCGGCGAGGCGTTGCCCGACTGATTGTCGGCGCCGATGGTGGAGTATTTGGAATCGTTGACGGCGGAGATGGTCTTGCGCGAAAGGCGGTCGTACCAATCGTTGGAGATGATGCCGTGGTTGGACGGATTGCCGCCTGTATAAATCGTGGCGTATGCCGGGGCAGGCTCGGTGAGCATATAGTCATAATAGGCATTGGTGCAGTAAGTGCCCTGGTCGATGATGCGCAGGAAGCCGTTGCTGCCAAAAGAGGAGGCGTACCTTGCTATGGCGTCGTAACGCATTTGTTGTACCACAATGCCCACAATGACAGGCACTTGGTCCTGCGGCGTGGCTGTCGCGGCGGTCATCAGCATTGCAACTACTGCAAAAACTATTTTTTTCATTGTCGAATGGCGCATTATTTGAATGTAAAATACGATTGCAAAGATATAAATAATCATCGAAAATTATTTACAAAATAATGAAATATGTATTCAACGTTTTGATAGCGTTTGTAGTGATATGGATAGTGTGGTCGGTGATAGACCACGAGCCCAAGAAGGCGCATACGGAAATCTCAGAGCTAAGTGTCGAGAAAGATTTTGACGGCGCAAGGCTGCACAAGAGCTGCAACGGCAATCTTGACAGGCCTTTTGCGGTGGAATTTTGCAACGACGAGATGTTTGTAGCCAATACAATCGCGGGCAAGGACGGCAACGACTCCACGGGATTTGTATGTCGCACGTCGCTGTCGGGCGAATTTGTTGATTATCTGAATATCAACGACTTGAAATCCCCACGAGGAATGACAGTATGCGACGGCTACCTCTACATCGCCGACCTCAACAGCATAGTAAAGTACGACATCGACGGCGATTCCATAGAAGCCGTAATCCCCATCGACGGTGCCAAACGCCTCACCGACATCGAGAAAGACCGCACAGGACTGTTATATGTGTCAGATACGCAGGATGCCAAGATTTACCGCATCCAAAACGACACTGCATCATTATTTGCGAGCGACACGCTGCTCAATGGCGTATCGGGACTTGCGTATTATGACGGCTACATCTTTGCAGGTGTCAACAAGCGAATCATGCGCGTGGACGCTTCTGGCAAGTTGAAAACATTTGCAAAAGTGGTTTACCCGGTATTGGGATTATGCTCCGACGACAATGGCAATTTCATAACGACAGATTTTGTGGGCAATGTCTATGTTGTAAGCAGCGGCAAGCAACAGCTCCTCGTAAAAAAACGACAGAGCGTATATGCCGCCGGCATCGGTTACATTCCCGAACAGAAACTCCTCGCCGTGCCTACATACACAAATAACAGCGTGGATGTTTACGAAATAGGACGATATTTGCAACAATAACATTGTAAGGACGCTCCCGAAACCCAAAAAAATTGAAAGAATTTTTAGCATTTCACTATAATTCGTTTAAATTTGCATTGACTAAAAAATGATTCTTTTAATTAATGGTAATTCTTTCAATTTTTGGCAAAAACCACCGCCGCAAGGCGGCAACAAACAGAGATTAACGGCTATGAGATTTTTAATAATAATATTATTATCGGTAATTTGTGGCGGTGGCGCATTGATGGCGCAGCCGGTCATCAAGTTTGACACCTTGGAATACGATTTTGGCGAGGTGCGCGAACTTGGCGGCATCGTGCAGTATCGTTTTGTGTATCAGAATACAGGAGACAAGCCGTTGATAATCAACACCGTACATACGTCCTGCGGCTGTACGTCGCCAGCGTGGAGCAAGGAGCCTGTATTGCCGTCAAAATCGGGATACATAGACGTTAGCTTCGACCCGCGAGACCGTCCGGGGGCGTTCACCAAAAGCATCGTTGTGGATTGCAACGCCACAGAAAAGAGCATTACACTTTATATAACCGGCAACGTGATGCCGCGCCCCGAGCCGCTCACATCGTCGTACCCTTACGAAATGATGGATTTGCGCCTGCGCGCCACGACGGTAAATTTTGGCAAGGTAATCGCCGGACAATCAGCCACAAAGGAAATCGAGGTAATCAACCCGTCGAAGGCAAACATTGTAATCTCCCCCTACTCCCCAAATATGCCGCCGTGCATGCAAATCACCGCTAAGCCGTCCATCCTGAAACCCGGCGAAAAGGGCGTCATAAAATGCGTCTTGAATACCGCCAAACTCGATGAATATGATATGGTGCAGTTTGACGCGCCGATACTTATCAACGAATCTGCCAATTATGATTTGCACGTAAAAGCCATTGTGTATGAACAATTTACGGAAAAGGACAAGAAAAATGCGCCCATAATGACTATTGACGGCGACGCCTTCACCGATTTTGGAGACATACCCGCCGGCGAGGTTCGCATCTGCCGCATCAATTACAAAAATACCGGCAGCAACCCGCTGAAAATCCGCGCAATCCGCAACGCCTGCGACTGCATTTCTGTACGTACAGACACGCCCGAAGTTGCGCCCGGCGAATCGGGCTCGATAACGGTGGTTTTCAATTCCGAAGGACGCAGCGGCAAACAGGAACGCTATCTCACGATAATCACCAACAGCGCAGTGAGTCAGCAGGTAATGTATAAGGTGAAGGGCAATGTGGTGAAATGACGCGCATTAAATTCTGCGTGGAAAGATTCGGGTATTTTTCGAGTTTTCCAAAAAAATTCATACTTTTGCACACAGTATGGAAACTTACGCCTACATATTAATCCCGCTGATAAGTGCCGTGATTGGGTACGTCACCAATGTCATTGCCATCAAGATGACTTTTTATCCGCTTGATTACAAGGGGATAAGGCCGTTTTTTGGATGGCAGGGCATCATACCGTCCAAGGCAACCAAAATGGCTGAAAAGTCGGTCGAATTGCTTACCCGCGACCTCTTCAACCCCAAGGACGTATTTGCGCGGCTCGACGTTGGCGAAATACTCCGCATCGGCAACGACAAATTCATCACAATGGCGCAACGCATTGCCGATTCGGTGATAGAAACCCGCGTACCGGCGGCTACCACGGCAGTAGGACGCAGCATCAAGCCGCACGTGGAGCAGGCTGTTGCCAAGGTATTGCCGGTGGTGGTGGGCAATTCAATGGAGCGCATCAAGAAGCACATCACAGAAATCCTCGACCTCAAAGCCATCGCCGTGGAGGCATTGAAGGAGGACAAATCGTTGATTAATAAGATATTTCTCGACCTGGGCGGCAAGCAGTTCCGCTTTATCGAGACGTCGGGCGCGTGGCTCGGATTTCTATTTGGATTGGGACAGATAGTTACCTGTATGTACACGAGTCATTGGCTGATGTTTGTGGCATACGGCATTTTCATTGGATATATCACCAATGTATTGGCTATCAAGATGATATTTGAACCCGCCGAGCCTAAGAAGATAGGTCCGCTGACATTGTGGGGGCTTTTCCTGCGCAATCAACGCGCCGAGAGTTTCAAATATGCCGAAATAATCTCCTCGCGCATACTCACGCCCGAAAAACTTTTTGACTACATATTCCGCTCGCCCGACTGCCACCTCACCCGCCAAATTATGGAAGACGAGGTTTCCAAGGCTGTTGACGACGTGGTGCGCTCGCTGCCATCGCTCGTAAAACTCGTATTGACCAACCAAAAACTTTCAGAATTGAAATCTGTGGCGGTCTTCAACCTTATGAACGAACTCCCGCTCTACATCGGCGTCATCTATCCCTACACAGAATCTGCATTGGACATCCGCAACACCATCGGCGAAAAGATGGCGGCGTTGCCACCCAAAAAGTTCATCGACTTTCTCCGCCCCGCCTTCCAGGAGGACGAATGGAAGCTGATAGCCGTCGGCGCAGCCTTAGGCGGCGTGGCGGGGATGTTGCAGTCGTTATTTAATGCATAATTCACAATGCATAATGCATAATGCATAATGCATAATGCATAATGCATAATTGCCATCCGGCGGAAGCCTATTATGCATTATGCATTAAATAATTATGCATTATTACAACGCCTCTGTAATCTTCTTCCTGAGTGTCTCTACGGCTTTTACGATTTGGGTCATTTGCTCGTCGGAGACGGTGATTACTGTGTATGAACCTTGCGTGGTAACTGTCTGACCATCCACCATTTCCACCTTGTCTTCGCCTTCTTTGGTTTCTATGGAGACAGGCTCGTATGCCTTGGCAAGCTCCTTGAATGCCGATACGAGTTTCACATGGTCCACGTTGTTGCCCATATAATGAACGAGCACCGCCATGAGGTCGTCGAGGATGTTTTTCTGACTGGCGATGTGGTCGCGCATACGCTTGTTTTCCTTTTTCTTATATACCTGCGATGCGAGGTAGAGGCTCTCTGTCCAGACGCCCGTCACCATCATTGCGCTCACGTCGGAGCGGTTGCTTTCGCGGAGATACGAGTCCATATTGTAATAGCTCATCGTGGAGAGGATGAGGAGCGAATCGAGGTTGTTGTTGTTTGTGGCGATGCGCTTCAATGTCGGGAAGTCGAAGAATTGCGCAAGCCTGAGCGATTCGGTGAGTTTCCTGATGGCAACGAGGTAATTGAGCACGTCGCCAGTCTTGTTATAGACATTGAGGTAGCCAAGGTCGGCGCAGAATACGCCAAGGCCAAGCGACTTCTTGAACGACGACTCAAAATTGTCGCACATGTTGGCGTCGAATAGCAGGCTCTCGCTGTATGGCACTTTCATATCCTGAATGATGGACGACACCTCCACGGGCGACGGGAAGCTCTGAATCAAGTCGCCAAAATCCGCGATGTCTTGATTGCGGTAATGATTGAGAAAATCCTGGTCGAGACCGTATGAGGCAAGGTCAATCGGCTTTTCTGCCTGGACTCCATTGTATTCGATTTCCTGTTCTGCGGCGTTGTTGTTGGCGTTGTTTGTGCTGCCTCCGCAACTCGCGATAATGGCGACAATGCAGGCTGTCGTTATAGTTGCAAATAATCCTTTCATATTATTATAAGGTTATGTTCAAAATGTTGTTTTTTCGTGCGCAAATATAATTGTTTTTATTGAAAATCTACTAATTTAGTTTATGTTTTTTTTCAGTATTCCCAAGCCTTGACACTATATTCGACGCGCCCGGTGTGGTCGCTGGAATAATTCCATGTCCACGTCTGCGGATCGCGTATGACGGATGCCGGTATGTAAGCTATCGAATGGTCGTACATCTGAAGCCCGTCGGAGTTGTAATACCGCTTGCTTATTGGCGAGACGATGCACGATTTGCCCTTGGGGAGCATGTTGATATGGTATTGTTGTAGAAACGACTGCAACGCCGTGGCGGCAATGTCGTCGATAAGCCTCAGCCGCGACAGGTAGGCATTGATGGGCTCGGCGAGAAATGCCAGCGTATTTACAGAAATCACAAAATCAAAATTGCCGAGTGTGTCGCTGTAATTGGCGGAGCTATAATTGGGCGAATGTATCAGCATATCAACAGAGAAATCCTTGTAATGATTGATGCTGTTGAGGGCTTCTGCGGCTATCTTGGTGATGTCTTCGGTAACGAGCTGCACGTTTTTGGTCTCGTGGATTCGCTGCCTGATACGTCTTGGGTGGTTGATGTCAACGAGAAATACATTGTCGAACATCCTGCTGAGCTCCAATACCGGCACATCGAGGCAAAAACCGCTGCCAAGCACCACGCAAGACCTTCGCCCGAAGCATCGCCTTGCGCAGTCGCTTATGAATTTTCGCGTGTTGGATATGTGGCTGCTCCAATTGCGATAGCCAGTCACATAGTCGTAGTGATACTGCAACTGATAGTTGCCGTAGCGGAGACGCTTGGCGACACGCATCAGATTGCGGTCGTAGGCATCGTCGGAATCCTGATTCTTGCGCTTGAATATGTCGAATGGCCACATTGTCGTATGATGCAGAAGGTCTGATTATTTGAATACGGTGGTCGTGTACGACAATTTGGCGCCCATCTTGGTTGCCTGTGCCAAAGTATCGTTGGCGAGGTTTTCGCAGCCTGCCACCGGCGACATTGCGTCGTCGAGGATTACGAGTTTTGGCATCAATTCGGGTGCTTTGTTTATCATCTGCTTTATTGTATTGCAGACACAGTGGCTCTTAGCTTCGCCGGCGATAAGTATCTTGGAAAACCTGCTTAACACACGGACGAGCGGGGTATTGAATAGCGTGGATTCCACCATCGGGTATTGCACCTCAGCCTCAAAAGCCCCAAAATGTTCCGTGTACGGGTACCAGCCTTTGCGCACTATCTGATATTGCTTGTTGGTGCCGTCCATCCACTCAAATATTTTGGATAGCAGTGCGGGATATATGTCGGCGCCCCACGAACCCGCGATGCAGTGCTCTGGCCAGATGGTGTGAGTCTTGCCATTGGCTTCGAGCTGTTCGAGGTATTCGATGGTGATGTCGCGGTCGTCGGTGGATGAGGTGTTGTATTTGCCGTCCTTGATGTCCTGGAGCGTTATTGTGGTGAATGGTTTTGGATGTGCGCCGTCCTTATCAACCCAAAACGCCGGATGTGCGATGTCATACGGGATGTGGTCGTCGGCGGTGAGCACCACCTCATCTATCTTGTCGCCGTGCTTGTCGAAAAGTTCGGTGAGGTTGCGGATGTCTTTTTCGGCGTTAGGCACGTAGAGCGCACCCTTAGCGTCGCAGAAGTCGTTCTGTGGGTCGATGATTAAAAGTATTGTGTTGTTCATAACTAATGCGTATTTTCCCCAAAAGTACCGATTCTTTTTGGACTTGCAAATTTTTTTTTGACTTTTTTTGCAGGTGGACGATTTTAAACACCATTTTTTGCAACAATTGTCCACCTTGATAGTTGTTTTGTCCACCCCTAAATATCAGATATGACGTAATTTTGCAGTGTAGAAAATAAGCAAAGCTTTTTTCAAACGAAATAATTATGGAAGTCAAACAAGATAAATAGTTTTCATACAACAAACAATTTGGTTAATTAGTAAGTAGTTTATTAGTGATTAGTATTTTTTAGTAGTTAGTAGTTTTTTTCTCATAATGTAGTGAATTGTTTAATAGGTTATATCTAAAGCGGCAGCGTTGTGAAACGTCTGCCGTTTTTTTTTATTATTTTTTTGACTACGGAGCTTTCATCATTTGTGTTTTTTTGATTACCTTTGCGCATCGAAAATCTATCATTCTTCAAATTGACTCTATGGCTAACAACAAGACACGCTCAATTGCTGACAAGTGGCACATCATCCACGAATGGAACAAGAGGACCGGTCTGTACACGTTTATGGGGCAGATAGCGGTGAAACTCTTGATAATCATCGCGCTAATAGTGGGCGCGGTGCTGCTGCTCAACCATTTTTTCAACCTTGAGCAGATTATCAAGGACTACATCTTTGAACACGACACCCCTGGCGTGCTTACAATCTTCCTCATCTCTGAATCGTTCCTTGGATGGATACCGCCCGACCTGTTCATCATGTGGAGCGACAAATTCGGAAAGCCAATGCTGTGGCTTACGATACTCGGCACAATATCCTACATTGGCGGCATGAACGCCTATTGGATAGGCAAATTGGCATTGAAGTTCCCAAAATTTCGCAAGTGGCTCGAAAGCCGCAACGCCGAATTTTTTGTAAGGATACGCAAGTGGGGCGGCATCATCATCATACTCGCCGCGCTATTCCCGTTGCCCTTTGCCACTACCACGATGGCGGCGGGCATGGTGAAATACCCCTTCAAGCTCACATTGCTGTACGGGCTGTCGAGGTACGTGAGGTTTTTCCTCTACGGGCTGCTCATATTCTTCGGCATGGACAAAATAATGTAATATGCCTGCCGTTTAATACTTTAACACAATTATCCCAAAAACTTGAAAAAAACGGTCATATACAATGCACTTACTATCTGTCTATTGACGACGAGCAACGGCTCATTCGCGCAGTCGGGCGAGAGCGGTGTGCACGTATCGGGCGGCGTGATCGCGGCACTCATCGTGGCTGGCGTCGTGGTGCTCGTGCTGCTGGTGGTATTGTATATGGCGTTCAAAAAGATTAAGCGCATCAATTCGCGCCTCGAAGCTCAGAAGGACGAGATAGAATGTCAGAAAAACCTCATCCTCATCAAAAACGAACAGATAACCGACTCCATCAACTACGCCCGCAAAATCCAAGACTCGATACTCGTGCCGGAAGCCAAGATAAAACGCTGGTTGCCAGATATGTTTGTATATTACAAGCCCAAAGACATCGTGAGCGGCGATTTCTACTGGTTTAGCCGTTATGAGAGCAAATACGTAATCACAGCCATCGACTGCACGGGACACGGCGTGCCGGGCGCGTTTCTATCAATGATTGGCAATACGCTACTTCACGAAATCGTAAACATCAAGCACGTATTCAAGCCCGACCAGATACTCGCGATGCTGCACACGGGCATCACGCTTGCCCTCAACCAAGACAGCGAGGATTCTGGCAGCGAAGACGGCATGGACATGAGCCTCTGCACGGTGGACGCCAGGCTCAATAGATTCCAATTTGCCGGTGCAAAAAACAGCATCTATGTAGTACAGGGCGACAAACTCAAAGTGCTCAAGGCCAATTATTACTCGGTGGGCGGCAAGTCGTTGCGCCCGGGCATGAAGGTAGAATTTACCTGCTACGACTTCATGTACGACGAGAATACGTCCATATATATGTTTTCCGACGGCTACCTCGACCAATATGGCGGCGAGAGCAACGAAAAATTCAATTCGCAGAGATTCAAGGAGTTGATACTTGCCAACCGCGCCCTTCCGATGTCCGAGCAGAAGGCAGTAATCACCAAGACGATGGAGCAATGGATAGGCGACCGTCAACAGATAGACGACTTTCTCGTGATGGGCGTGAAACTCGCAGGCCTCGGCAAACACGAAGAACAGCCTTCCAAGCAGCCGCAAAAAGCCATTACTAAATAAGCAAAACACGAATTAGATACAAAACGGCAAAAAAATCCCCTCCAAATATTGTAAGTTTCCCCACTTTTGACTAAATTTGCCGCTAATATAAAACTATCAACAATGCGTGTCATCATCCAAATATTAACTATTGCAGCAACAGCCATTTGCGCCGCCACATCCTCCTACGGCCAGCACACAATGCCGGACGCAGGATTTGATGCAATGCCGAGCCTCACCATCGACGGCACACTGCACATAATGCTCGACGACGCCGACACCGCATTAGCCAACTTGGAGCAACGCATCCAGACATACCGCAGCAAACGGAAGCCCACCGACGAGGACAAGGCTGAATATTCCTCTGTGTGCAACAACCTCGCCAACCACTACCACCGCAACGGCAGGCTCGACATCGCCGAACAATTCTACGACAACGCATACCACATCCGCAAAGAACTCGCCGAAAAATCAGACCATTACCGCACTCTGTGGGCTAACATCCTCAATAATTACGGGCTGTATTTCATGGATGCCAACGACAACGACCTCGCAATATACTACATCAACAAGGCATTGGAAACAAGGCTCACCCTCAGCGACAGCCTCGACGACCAACCGCCCGCCGACAACAACATCGCCAACAATTACGACAACCTCGCATACGCGCTCTACAAAGCGCACTTCGTAAAGGATGCAGCCGACAATTACGAAAAATCGCGAGCCATCCGCCGTCAACTCGTACTCGAAAGCGGGCAGCCGGAGATATACATCGACGATTACATAATCACGATGCAAAACCTCGCCGCACTCTACAAGCAAAACAACCAAGCCATCGACGCTCTCGCCGTAATGATAGAGCTGCGCGAAACCCTTACACAGCTGCACGCCAACTCGCCAACCAAATACCTCGACCAAATAGCCAACGCAAAGCACAACACTGCACTCCTATACGGAATGCTCAACCAAAA
The DNA here is from genome assembly GCA_002393195.1 of Bacteroidales bacterium UBA3824. Classification (GTDB taxonomy): domain Bacteria; phylum Bacteroidota; class Bacteroidia; order Bacteroidales; family UBA3824; genus UBA3824. Next base: position 18,218 of record DGIK01000212.1, read on the forward strand.
GTCGCAGGCAGCAGACGCGATGAACCTCGCCATCAAAGACTACAACGTGCTTGCGCTATCCGACCGCAACAAATACCTGCCAGAAGTGGCGTCAGCACTCAATCAAGCCGCCAACTACTACGCAGACCTCGGCGACTACACCAACGCCGAAAAATACTACAAAAAAGCCCTCGACATCAATACAAAGCTATACACAGAACAACTGATAGACGCCACCGAAATCGCGGGCAACTTCAACAACCTCGGGCGCATGTACTACGACCAATCGAAGATGACCGAGGCTAAGGAATGTTACATAAAAGCAAAAGAAATATTCGACGCCGCCGACCCAACAGACATCAAGGCGGTGCTCAACAAGGCAATGACCAACATCAACATTGTGATGTACTACATATATGAAAAAAACAGCGGAATCGACAGCGAGGAGTACCAAAACTGCGCCAAGTACCTGAAAGAGACTATCGAGAGCCTGAGGGCGTTTCTCTTCAACCCAAGCGCAAACTACTACAACGACTACGCTCAAAAACTACTCCGCACAATAACCAATTGACATGACATTAGACGACGACATATTAGAATACAGCCAGAGCATCGAAAAACTCCAACGCGAAAACTCCGCCCTCAAGCGGCTGCTGAGGAGGTACACCCTTTTTGGCGAAAACAACCCACTCGACAACCTCGGCGACTGCGACGTTACCGCGCAGATGCGTGAAGTGGAATACATGACCGAAACCCTATTCCACACTCTCCTGATGCCAGCATTTGCGGGCGAGTTGCTATTCGACGAAAAGAGCAACCCCACCGACTTCGTATTCACAAGAGCCAACATAAAATTTGCCAGCTTCTTCCACTTAGAAATCAAGGACATCATCGGCAAGACCAATTCGGCATTGTCGCTGCTCAAATCTGACCTCTGGCTCAATACCATCGCCACCACATCCAAGACATTGGACACCAAACAGCTACAGATAATGGAAGGCGACGACGTATTCGACGCCAATATCGTAAGCTTCAATCATACATCGTTTATAGCGCATTTTGTAATCGAAAACCCCGAAAGCTACACCCCGCTCAGCATCACACCTACATCCAACGCGCCCGACTTCATGCAGCCGATGGACATCCGCCTCGTGATGGCGAGACGCGAACTTTCCGAAAGCGAAAACCGTTACAAGACACTCTTCAACGGCATTTCGCAGCCCATAATCATAGTGGACGCCGAGGGCAACATCATACTGCTCAACAAATCGGCGGTGGAGCTTTTTGAGGAAGACGACAACAACCTGATGTCGGGCAATCAGGACGTACCGGCGCAAAAACTCATCGAAATGGAATACGTGCGCCAGATTTTCAAGACCGGCGAGCCAATATCGCGCCGCGTACAGATGCACATCAACGGCAAAGAACGCTGGTATCAATGCCACATGCAGCTCATCAACGACCTATTCGGAGAGAAAGTGGTGCAAATCATATCCAACGACATCACCGAACTTAAGCACTACCAAACCGAGCTTATAGAGGAAAAGATACACGCCGAACAATCCAACAACCTGAAAACCATATTCCTCGCCAACATCGCGCACGAAACTCGCACACCCGCAAGCATGATTTGCGGCCTCGCGCAGATGATGATGGCGGGCATCAACAAGGAAAAACAAGAAGAATACCTCACCACCATATACAGCAACTGCAAAAAGCTCATCGAAATCATCGACGACATCGTGGAACTCTCCAAAATAGAGAGCGGGCAAATCCAATTAAGGCACGAAATATGCAGCATCAACGACATAGTGGAAGAGGCATTCGCCACCTTACAATACACCCTCAACGAAACCGGCAAACCAATCAAAGCCCTGCACACCGCGCCAATAGACGAATACCAATCGCTAATATACGCCGACAACCAGTATATCAGCCAGGTATTCCGCAAACTCATATCCAACGCCGTAACATTCACGCAGCAAGGAGAGATAGAGATAGGCGCACAAATAGACGGAGGCAAAGTAACATTCTTCGTCCGCGACACAGGCATCGGAATCCCCAAAGACCGGCTCCAGACCATCTTTGAAAAATTCCGGCAAGGCGACGAAGGCGCACGGCGACAATACGGAGGCAACGGACTGGGGCTTTCCATTTCCAACGAGCTCGTCAGGTGTATGCAAGGTACAATGCAAGTACAAAGCGAGGAAAACAAAGGCTCCACATTCAGTTTTACAATCCAATACACCCGCGCTGGGGTGTAACGGCGTTGCTTGTCAACGTTCCAAACAAATACAAAAAAACAACGACATGCAAAGAAGACTACAAAATACAATCATCGCGATATTGACGGCAGTTACAATGATTGCCGCAGGCAGCGGCGTGGCGGCGCAGGAAGCCGACACCACACAATTTGAAAAGCTCATAAGCCAATGCGAAGAAACCATGGTCACAGAGCCGTTCAAAGCCGTTGAAACCGCCGCACAGGCACAGCAGGCAGCAAAGCTATCTGGCGACAGCATCAAAATAGCCACAGCATACGCCACTCTCGGCAAATGTTATTTCCATACGAGGGTGTATTATTTAGCGATGGATATGCTGTTTAAGGCTTTTGAAATCAACACGCTGCTCGACCGTCAGGAGCCTCTCGCCGAATGTCTCGTGAACATCGCGAGGACATATCGAGAGCAAGAAGTTTACGACATGGCGGAAGAATACTGCAACAAAGCTATTGCGATTTGCGACAATTACAACTTCCCTAAGACCAAGGCTTACGCTCTCACCACGCTCGGCAGTATCAATATTCACACCGACGAAGACAAGGCAATCCCAAACCTCTTCAAATCAAAACACATATACGACTCTCTCGGCCTCGCCAGCAATTCGGCAGACATCAACATATTCATTGCAATGGCGTATTCTAAACTCGAAGAAAGCGACTCCGCACTTGCCATCCTCGAAAAAAACCTCACCGAATACAGCAACTCCGGCAATAAGAGAGCCATAGCCCGCACACACTTCGTATATGGCGTAACATACGACGGACTCAACGAACGCGAAAAAGCCGAAAAAAGCTTCAACACAGCCCTCGCATTGTTTACCGAGTGCAATATGACTCACGACGTCATACTCACCCGTATCAAACTCGGCAACATCTACCTCAAAAACAAGGCATACGACACCGCAATCGAAAACGCAACCAAGGCTCTCAGGACGGCAATCAAGGAGGAGCAAGCCCACGGCACAGAAGAAATCATAGCCAAACATCAGGCATACGAAATACTATACAAGAGCCACCAAAAACGCGGCGACAACGACCTCGCGCTCCAGTATTGCGAGCGTTTTGCGCAGACAGGCGACAGCGTCTATACACTCAAAAGGCAAGAACAATTTTCTGAATTTCAGGCAAGTATGGAAAGCCAACGCCTACAAAGGGAAATCGACATGCTGCAAGTGAACTCCGAAAGGGAAAGGCTGCTCATCGAAAAGAAACAAAGCAGCCGCAACATCACTCTCCTCGCCATCATCATCGCACTTGTGATAGCAGTTGTAATCATCTACTACTTCCGATACAAGGAAAAAGCACGCCACAACGCCGACCTCTCCCTCTCCAACAACCGCATGGAGCAGGAAATCAAAGAGCGCAAAATAGCAGAGACAGAGCTGCGCAACTCCGAAGAGAAATACCGTCTCCTCTTCCGCAAGACCCCGGTGGGCATCGTACAATTCAACGACAAGCACATCATCACCGCCGTCAACGAAAGGTTCATCCAGATATTCGGGCTCAAAAACAAGAGCATCATCGGACAAGACATCTACACGGTGATACCGCAAAAACAATTTGACATCATAGAGCAAAACAGCGACCCCGGCAAAGACAGCATCTCAAAAAGCGAACTCAAGGTCAATACGCCCGGCGGCGAGGTGTTTGCGTCGGTGTCATACAAGTCGTATGCCGACCAGACCGGCACCAGCATCGAGAAGGGCGGCATCCTCATCATCGAAGACATCACCGAGCGCAAGATAGCCGAGGCGCAACTCGCCGCCTACAACGCCGCATCCGACAATATCATAGAAATGATGCCCGAATCGATATTCCTGCTCGACAAAAAAGCCAACTACATATTCGCACGGATACCAGGAGTAAACATCAAGGAGCAAAACACATACCTCGGCAAAAATATGCGCGAAATGCTCGCCCCCGATGTACTGCTGCCATTCCTCGTTGCCTTCAATACCGTAAAGAAAACCGGCGAAACCCAATACGCAGAATTTGAAACCGAAGGCACAGACCCCGCGCACCCCATATTCAACGAAGCTCAATTCACACGATGCGACGAAGACAAGGTGCTTGTGGTAGTAAGGGACATCTCGCGATTGAAGGCGGCTGAGACCAAACTCCGCAATGCGAAACGCTCCGCTGAATCGGGCAGCAAGGCCAAAAACGAATTTATCATTAGCATATCATCGGAACTCAAAGAGCCAATAGAATCCATACTCTACAATTGCGAGCAGCTAACACCCGACATCAAAGGCAAAGAAGCTTCCGCAAAACTCAAACAGGCTCTCAATGCGGCACTCTTTGTAAACGAGACCTTCACCGACATGCTCAAACTCACCGAAGAGGAAGAAGGCAAGCCCGCCTACACCAAGGAAGTAAACCCATTGATAGTGGCCAAAGGCGTGTTTGACATTTTCAAGAGCCGTGCCGAAGAGAAAAAAATAGCCTACAAGTTTGAAACCAAATCAGGACTGCCGTCATCACTGATACTCGACGAAATCCGACTCCGCCAGATACTATTCAACATCATTTCCAACGGCATCAAATACACCGAAAAAGGCTACGTAAAACTCATTGTGGCTGCCACAGAAGACGCCGAGACTCAAAACACCAACCTCCTTTTCACCATCGAGGACACCGGCATCGGACTTTCCAAGGAGCAGATAGACAATATGTTCAACGACACCAACGTCAAGAAAGGCATGGTGCTCACCAAAAAGATGATCGACGCCATAGGAGCCACACTCAATATCAAATCGGAATTGGGCAAGGGCTCATCGTTCACGATTATCATCCCCAACGTATTCCACGACATACACAGCTCTGCCAATTCAAACGTCAGCACAGAGACACCGCACACATCAGAGACCAAAACAGTATCCAACCGTCGCAAAAATTCCGACGCCATGCGCGAATACATTTCGGTGCTCAAAGACAAACTAATGCCGCAATACCACGAAATGGAGCAACAGATTTCATTCGAGGCGTTGGAATCATTTGTGGCACAATTGCGCGAACAATCAGAACACTACAAAATAGAACGAGGCATCGAGCTCGCCGACGAACTCGCCATCGACATCCGCAACTACGACATTCCAAATATTACCCGAAACATACGCAAGATAGAAGCCTACATTCAGACCAACATCAACGATCTGACACAAGAATAATACAAATTACAATTAGACACATTATAACAATAACACTACATCTACTAACTACATTATTATTATGAGAAGACAACTATTGACGGCAGCAGTAGCGGCTACATTGCTCGCGGGCTGCCAGGGCAAGCAAGCACAGCAACAGGACGAACAATGTTGCAAGCAAGCTGAATCTCCCGTCCTGACCATCGAGGGCGGACAGGTACAAGGCGTACCTACAGAGACCAAAGACGTATTCGTATTCCGTGGCATTCCCTACGCCGCGCCGCCTATCGGCGACCTCCGTTGGAAAGAGCCGCAACCCGTAGTGCCGTGGAAGGGCGTGAAGGTCTGCGACAGATTTGGACATCCTGGCTATCAGGCAGTTCACTATCCGGGCGGCTACACCACCGAATGGGGCTACGGCGCAGAATCGCCTTACAGCGAAGACTGCCTCTACCTCAATGTCTGGACCCCCGCCGCAGGCAAGACCGACGCAAAACTCCCCGTCGCCCTTTGGATTCACGGCGGCGGCTACCGCGAAGGCTGGGGCTCTGAGCCGGAGTTTGACGCTCAGGCATGGGCAGAGAAGGGCGTAATCCTCGTTTCCATCAACTACCGCCTCGGCGTATTTGGCTTCCTCACCCACCCCGACCTCTCCGCCGAAAGCCCGCACAAGGTATCGGGCAATTACGGCATCCTCGACCAGATAGAATCCCTCAAATGGATCAAGAAAAACATCGCTCAGTTTGGTGGCGACCCCGACAACGTGATGATTTTTGGACAGAGCGCGGGCGCAGGCAGCGTAAAGACTATCTGCGCATCCCCATTGTCAAAAGGTCTTTTCCACAAGGCTGTAATCATGTCGGGCGGCGGCATGACCGTTGCACCTCCCAAGGGCGCGGCTGCCGATGCAAATATGCGCAGAATGTTCCCCGTGCTTACCTTCGACGAAGCCCAAAAACAAAACAAGACCGTACTCGACTGGGCTGGTTACAATACCCTCGAAGAGATGCGCAAGGCTTCCACCGAGGTCATCTACACCATCGGCACCATCTACAACCGTGTAACCAAAAAGAACGCCTTCATGACCGCAATGCCTATAATAGACGGCTACTGCAACACCAAGAGTTTTGACGACGCAGCGCAGGACGGCTCTCTTGCCGACGTTCCTTACATGATTGGCTACACCATGGACGACCTCGGCGACATGGCTGAGGGCATTGCCACATTCTGTCTCAACCGCGAAGAAAAAGGAGCAAAGGCTTGGGCATACGAATTTGCACGTCCACTTCCCGACGACGGCTCACATCCCGAAGATTATCTCCAAGGCGCATTCCACTCATCTGACTTGTGGTATGTATTCAAGAGTTTGCAACATTGCTGGCGTCCGTGGGTAAAAGGCGACTGGGAACTCTCCGAAAAGATGCTCACCGCTTGGACCAACTTCGCCAAATACAGCAACCCCAACGGCGCACAAGACGGCGCATGGAAGCCCTACACCAAGGACAACACCAAATTCCAACTCTTTAAACTCGACGAGCAAAACAACGAAAAGTCCGAAATGGGCGACCCCATAAAATCCACCCGTCCCAGCATGTGGGGCATGGGCGCACCCAAATAAAATTTGCTGGAATGCGGACGGCTCGTCCGCCACGCCAATAACACACTAACAAATAAAACGGCTGCCGAATGGATTCGGCAGCCGTTTTATTTGTTAATCTTTTATGCGATTTTGCAGTTTTTCGGGGTTCATACGAAGATTCCAAAAATCAACAATATAAACACAATTATTATCAATACGATAGATAATTTTGTTGATTTTTTTAACAAGCAAACCACGAAAAGTATCTGCACAAGATTCCAAAAGAGGTTCTATCTTAAACATATATGGATCTCTTGCCAAATACATTTCGCTCTCAGCAATTGCGTCGGCGAAATCCAACATAGTCTTTGTTCCAAAGGTTTCCTCTATGTAAATCATTGTTTCGATGACTGCCGACCTTGCTTGAGGAGTCCATTCTACATTCATACAGCCATACGTTTTTGTTCGTACCACCCGAGGTTAAACCTTTGGTCAAGTTCACGGAAAAACACCTCCGACGAAACACATTCTCCATTTGCGATTTCCTTTTCAGCCTGGTCAATGCGCATTTGGAGTTCTTCCTTAGTATAAGGGCACACGAACTCCTCCTCTGCGGCATCCACCAATTCGCCCGCGAGCCACTTCCTATCCTCATACGACAGCGTTCCTAACAGTCTATCGCGGAGTTTTATTAATGATTCCTTGCTCATAATAGTAATGTTTTGGGGATTTTTGATACTACAAAGATAATATTTTGGATTGGGATGGCAAAATTATAGTTGCATATATTTTTGAATTTTCGTTGACATCCTGACACCTAAAACCACTCCCC
>DGIK01000093.1:0-5763 GCA_002393195.1 Bacteroidales bacterium UBA3824
CTCGGCATCTCACTGTGAAATCGCTGATATATTGGTTTTTGAGAGGTTTGAATATAGCGCAGAATTTGTGCTTGTGTTCGAGGTTGACGGTCTGAGTGGTCCATTCCCAATTGCCGTGGTGTCCCATTGCAACAATCATCGACTTGCCTTCGGCATATAGGCGTTCCGGGATTGAGAGGTCGTCATATACAAGGCGTTTGCGGATTTTTTCGGCGGGATATGTGTAGCCTTTGAGGCTCTCCATGAAGAGGTCCACCATGTAGGAGTAGTATTTTTTCTTGATTTCGTCGCGCTCCGCCTTCGACTTCTCCGGGAAACAGAGTTCGAGGTTTTTGTCCACAACTTTCACTCTGTACCTGAACACTCTGAAAATCAGAAAACTTATCACGTCCGACTCCAAGTATAGCAGCCAGAATGGAGTGATTCTAAATCCGAAAATAAACATTCGGTAAAAAATGTAGCCTATGTATTGAAAAATCTTTTTCATTGTGATTCAGTTAGTTATGTTGTGTTTTGGAATATTCCTTGTATAATTGCGTTATTATAAGGTATAGGTCGTAATCGTTTCGAGACAAGATAAAATCGCGGTCCAACCTGAAGTGTTGGATGAATTTGGTGGCGTCGTCGTGCGACATTCCAGTGATTTCGGCTACTATCGAAGGGTTGTATTTTTTGTAGGCAGCCTCGTTGAGTTCCTCCTGACGCTTAAATTCTGCAATCTTTTGCTCCGCCTTCCTTCGTTTGCGTGCGGCAGGGTCAAAGGAAATACCCACGCCAAGTGTTCCACGGCGCAATTCTTGGAGTTCGCGGACGTCGATGAGATTTTTTTTCCAGGTTTCGATGGCGTCCACAAAATACGGCTCCTCCTTCATTGGCACTTGCTCGTAGTCGTACATGAACGACTTCCAACGCTCTGCATATACGCTCACGGTGGATAGTTCGTAAAGGCGCGGCTGCAACTGTATGTCGCCGATTTCCACGACATTGTCGTCTTCGCCAATTTCGAGGTTTTGAATCGAAAAACCTGTTATTTCGTAGCCGATGCACGAAATTTTCACCGTGTCCTGGCGCATCATTAGCATCCTAAAACGTCCTTCGGTATCGCTGATGCATGCCGACGATCTGTTGATATTGACCACATGGGCAAACTGCACCACCTCGCCGTTGGGGTTGACAAGCGTGCCGCGCACCTCATAGACCTTTTGCTGCGCATGCGCCGAAAGTCCTAAGAGGAGAATCGCAACTATCAGTAGAGCTGTCCTTTTGATTAATTTGTGTAACACTTTTGTTGAATACTGTTTTGTTTGCGGCAAATTTAGAAATTAGAATCTGTATCAAAAAATATTTTAGATATGTTTAACAAAAGATTTGGATAAAATATTTTTTGCAATATGGAACATTATGTTTAAATTTGGCATCAAAAACATTAAGAAAGATTATGACAAACTTTAAACATAATATAAAGGCAGCCGAAATGCATTATCGTAGCCGTATCATTGATATGGCTGGCGGCATACCTGACGAAGACGAGGACGACGACGAGGAGTTTGAAAACAACAACAAGAACAATTCCAACTCCAATGCCAATCAGAGCGGCGCACAGAATACCGGCAGCACGGAGACCCCGGTGCTCGACAATTTTGGAACCGACCTCACCAAGGCAGCGGAGGAAAACCGTCTCGACCCCATCGTAGGACGTGCCAAAGAAGTGGAGCGATTGGTGCAGATATTGAGCCGTCGCAAAAAAAACAACCCCGTGCTCATTGGCGAGCCGGGCGTTGGCAAGTCGGCAATCGTAGAAGGGCTTGCCATCAAGATAGCACAAAAACAAGTGTCTCGCGTATTGTACGGCAGGCGCGTGGTATCGCTCGACATGGGCGCAATAGTGGCTGGCACCAAGTACCGTGGACAGTTTGAGGAGAGGATGAAGTCGATCATCAACGAGCTTTCGCACAATAAGAACGTAATCATCTTCATCGACGAAATCCATAACATCGTAGGCGCGGGCAATAGCGGCGCGCTCGATGCAAGCAACATGCTCAAACCCGCCCTTGCGCGAGGCGAGATACAGTGCATCGGCGCCACGACACTCGACGAATACCGCGAGACCATCGAGAAGGACGGTGCGTTGGAACGCCGATTCCAGAAAATACTCGTGGAGCCTACCACAGTGGAGGAGTCAATCGAAATTCTCAACAACATCAAGGACAAGTACGAGAGCCATCACAATGTCAATTACACGCCAGAGGCAATAGAGGCGTGTGTGCGACTCTCCGACCGTTATATCAACGACCGTTGCCTTCCCGACAAGGCTATCGACGCAATGGATGAGGCTGGTTCGCGTGTTCACATCACCAAAATACGTGTGCCGGAGCGCATCGACGACCTCGAAAAACAGATACAGTCCATCAAGGAGGAGAAGTTGAAGGCGGTGGACAGCCAAAACTTCGAACTTGCTGCAAGTTTCCGCGACAAGGAGAGCGAACTCGCCAAAATCCTCGACACCGAGCAGCAAAAATGGGACAGAGAACTCGCCAAAAAGCGCGACACCGTAGATGAAAGCAACATTGAGGAGGTGATTGCGATGATGAGCGGCATACCTGTAACGAGGATAGCCGAGGCTGAGGGGCAACGTCTCCGCAAGATGAAAGACGCGCTCAAGGGCAAGGTAATAGGACAGGATGAGGCTGTTGACAAAGTGGTGAAGGCAATACAGCGCAACCGCATCGGTCTCAAAGACCCCAACCGTCCCATCGGCACATTCATTTTCCTTGGCCCGACGGGTGTCGGCAAGACGCAACTCGCCAAAATCCTCGCCGAATACATGTTTGACAGCAAGGACGCGCTCATCCGCATCGATATGAGCGAATACATGGAAAAATATTCGGTATCGAGGTTGATAGGCTCTGCGCCGGGCTACATAGGCTACGAGGAGGGCGGTCAGCTCACAGAAAAGGTAAGGCGCAAACCGTATTCGATAGTATTGCTCGACGAAATCGAAAAGGCGCATCCCGACGTTTACAACATTTTCTTGCAAGTATTCGACGACGGCAGGCTTACCGACGGCGGCGGACGCACAATCGATTTCAAGAACACTATTATAATAATGACGTCCAACATCGGAGCCCGCGACATCCAAAATTACGGACATGGACTTGGTTTTGGCAGCGGCGACGACAATCCCGACGAAACCAACAAGGCTATTGTTGACAAAGCCCTCAAAAAGGCATTCTCGCCGGAATTTTTGAACCGCATCGACGACATTATCACCTTCAATTCGCTCTCTCGCGACAACATCCACAAGATAATCGACATCGAGCTCGACGGACTCTACAAGCGCATTGCGGAGCACAAATACAGCCTCACGCTCACCGACAAGGCTAAGGATTTTCTCACCGACAAGGGTTACGACCCGAAGTTTGGTGCGCGTCCGCTCAAACGTGCCATCCAAAAATACTTGGAGGACGAGCTTGCCGAACTTCTCCTTGAGACCGAAGTAAAGGAAGGCGATGAGATTGTGGCAGACGTAAGCGACGACGGCGAAAAGTTAAACCTTCAATGCATTAAGAAAAATGATTGATTTGGCATATCTCAATGACATCACCGATGGCGATGTGGCGACCAAAAGGCAGTTGATAGAGCTATTTTTCGTGCAGGCTGACGAAATCAAGCAGCGTTTTATCGTTGCGGAGCTGTCGGACGATGTGGACGAAATAGGCCGCACGGCGCACATCGCCAAATCCACTACTCGTGTAATGGGGCTCAACGACATCGCCGACAAGATGGAGCTGTTGCAACGGTTGTCTGAAAAAAAAGAAACGCCGGATGAATATCCGGCGTTGATAAAATATTATCTCGACAATATTCCAATTGCCATCGAGGAATTGAAGGTCGAAATAGCCAAATTGCCGTAGAGACACAAAATTTTACGTCTCTACAATACCCTAATATCTCTTGACGGCAATGTATTCGCGGGCGGTGATTGTATTGCGCTCGGCGATGTATGTGGCGTATTGCTCGTCAAAATGTGTGCGGCTATCTACGGCTTCATCATATTTGCCAATAGCAGCCAATAGCAGTTCTGCGACCTCGCGGACGGCGTGCCTCTCCCCTACTTGTCCAGTCACGTAATCTGCCAAGAGATTGTTTTTCACATAGTTGGTGAACATTGGAGATGCGTCGCGCCTTACTTGAAATCGCAAACCACATTGCTCGGCTACCGTAAGGTCCAATATGTCGTCATATACGAAAGCCGCTTCTTCGGGTTTCACCCCAAATTCCTTCAATACTATCTGCAAGCCTTCATTCTTGTCCTTGAATCCAAGACACTTAAAATCAAGGTGTTCGCGACGGACAAACATTTCTGTATTCTTATTGTCCATGCCGGAAATAATGCCGGCGAGCAACATCTTGCCTGTAAGCATTTTGTATCCAAACCTGAGCATATTGAGCCCCATCGAATCTACTTCTGAAAAAGGGGAATACACCTCGTCGCCTTTGAATCCACCATTGAAAACGCCATCCCAATCAAAGATTATCATCTTGATTTTCAAGGCTTTGCTGATAAATTCCGGGTACGAAACGAGAAACTCCCCTCCCCTTTCGGCAAATAGATTAAGATAGTTGAAATTGTTTTCCACTATTTAGAGCAAATCCTGAATGTCCAACATGCCGACCGGCTTGCCGTTTTCTGTAACGACGAGCGTATCGATCTTGTATTGCTTGAAGAGTTGCGACGATTCGATGAGGTAAGCGTTAGAATCAATCGTAACAGGTTGCTTGGACGGCAGGTACGTGAGCGGCTTGCCGAGTACCGAATCGCCTTCCTTCTCCACGAGGCGGCGCAGGTCGCCATCGGTGAAGATGCCGTAGAGCGAGCCGTTGTCTTCCAAAATCGTGATTGCGCCGAGTTTGGAGAGCGTCATCTTTACGAGAGCCTCGTTGATTGTGGCGTTTTTGGAGATTGTGGAATTTTGGGCGCGGTAGATGTCCTTCACCTTGGTAGTCATCAGCTTGGTGTCCTCAAAGAACTGCTGAGTGCCGAGGGATGTGAAGTTGTTTTGCGGCAGGAGCTGCAATACCTTCCATGGCACTGTGATTGTGTGGCAGCCGATGTTGAGCGCGTTCTTGACGTGTTCGGGGTTGCGCACCGACGAAAACATTATCTTCGAGGGATAGTTGTACTTATTGACGGCGTTTACGCATTGCTCCACGAGTCCGAGGGCGTCGTGTCCCTGGTCTTGCAGACGGCCAACGAGCGGGCAGATGTATGTGGCGCCCGCCTGCATTGCGATGAATGCCTGTTGGATAGTATATATAAGGTGTAGGTTGACGAGGTATCCCTCTTTGCGCAGCATGTAGCATGCCTTGGCGCCTTCGAGCGAGATAGGAATCTTGTACACGGTCTTGTTCTTGTCGAGACCAAGGTCGTTTTGACGGTGAGCCTCCGAGATGATTTCGTCGGCGGTGCGTCCGAGAGCCTCTATTTGGAGGATTGGGACAATTTTGGAGAGTTTGAGGATTACGCCGTCCACATCGTTGATGCCCTCACGGTGCATGAAGGTCGGTGTTGTGGTAAGTCCGGTAAGGAATCCGAGCTTGAAGGCGTTTTCTATTTCCGGCAGGTTGGCCGAATCGAGATATAATTCCATGTCTTTTGTATGTTTTATCTGTATTTAACTTCAATGTCGTGCAATTCGATGAGAGGTTTAAGAAAATCCTCCAACTCGCTGAGTTTCAGCTGGCTTGCGGCATCGCATTTGC
>DGIK01000093.1:5821-26519 GCA_002393195.1 Bacteroidales bacterium UBA3824
TGGCGGTTTCGGGTGTCGGGTGTGCCTCGATAAACAGACCGTCGATGCCGGCTGCCACGCCCGCACGTGCGAGTGTCTTCAGGTATTGACGCGCACCGCCGTTGGGGTCTGCCGAGGGTATGCCGTATTTGCGGATGGAGTGAGTTACGTCGAATACTACTGGGTAGCCGGTCTCCCTCAGATGGTAAAAACTACGAGGATCCACCACCAAATCGTTGTAGCCAAATGTGTAGCCGCGCTCGGTGAGTATTATCTTGTTGTTGCCGCAGGATTCAATCTTTTGGCAGGGCTTAATCATATTTTCGGGCGCGAGAAATTGTCCGTGTTTCAGGTTTACCACTGCGCCGGTCTTTGCGGTTTCGGTAACGAGGCCGGTCTGCATGCACAGGTACGCGGGTATCTGGATTACGTCGAGCACCTCGGCGGCGGGTTTGATGTGTTCGGGGTAATGGATGTCGGAGAGGACGGGCATCTGAAACTCGCGCTTGATTTTAGCCAAGAGTTCGAGGCCTTTTTCGAGACCGGGGCCGAGATAATAATCGACGCTCGACCTATTGTCCTTCATAAACGACGATTTGAAAATCACCGGCAGCTTCAATTTTTCAGCTGTCTTCTTGATGTGTTCGGCGGTGCGCATCATCAGGTCGTCTTCCTCGATGACGCACGGCCCGCAGATGAGGAACAACTGAGGTGCGCCACATTCTATATCTCTTACTTTTACTATTTTTTTCATTTAATATGCCTTATATTATAATGTGTGCAACAATATTTTTTGATTAGCATCTCGTTACCGGGAAACGCACCGAAAATGTGGATCCCTTGTCCACTTCCGATACAAGCGCAATCTCGCCTTCAAGAAGCTCTACTATCTGATGTACAATTGAGAGCCCAAGCCCCGCGCCGTCGTATATCTTGCTGCCGGTCTGCGGCGCTTTCCAAAATTTTTGGAAGATGTTGCGGTGGTATTCTTTTGGGATACCTATGCCGGTGTCAGATACTTGAATTTCGAGCATTTCCCTGCCGTCATTTGCCGTGCAGAATCCCGCCGAAAGCGTTATGGAGCCTTGTTCGGTGAATTTGATTGCGTTTTCCACTATCAGCACCATTGCACGGCACATCAGGCTGTCGTCGCCGTAGAGGTGTACCGGCACGGCATGGCTGCCAAGGCTGTTGTTCATCACGTAGCATATCGAATCGTTCTTTTTTGCTTTCAGGAGGCTCTTGGTGCTGTTGTAGATGAAGTCGAGGGTGAATATGACGTCAAATTCGTTTGGCCTTGGCTTTACGCTTCCCGCCTCGAGACTATTGATGAAGGCTGCATTGTCGCAAAAATCAAGCAAGTATCTTACGCTCCTTTTTAGCTGTACTACAAGCATCTCTCGAGTTTCGCTGTCGCAGTCGGGCTGTGAGAGCACGTCGCAGCACCCCACGATTACATTGAGCGGTGTGCGTATCTCGTGGGAAATAGTCTTGAGGAACGACGTCTGGAGTTTCAACGCCTCCTCGTGTATATCCGTGCTTATATTGACGTTAGCCATTTTCACTTCAATTATTGCTATCGGTAACAAATTCCAAAGGTAGCGATTTTTTTTATAATACCAAAAATGTTTGCATCATTTTTCGCTTTTTTTTGCAAACATACCGCCTGGCAACCTGATTCGGGCGTGGCATCCCTTGCGGAGCGACATTTCGTCCACGATTGCTTTGGCGAGTTCGTTGCCGTTGGCGTCGGAAAAATGCTCCCAGTACATGATGCCGCCGAGGTTGTTGATGCAGGCAAAATCTACCTTGCGCGCCACAGATTCTATGTCGTCGTAGCTGATGAATATTTTTTGCGACTGATTGTAGATGAATGGCGCGTATGCCTGTCGGTCCCAGTAGCGGCGGTATCCGTTGCCGTTTTTGAGCAGCGACACGATGTTGCGGTAGCTCACAGAGCCTACGCCCTTGCCGGGGTTATATACCACAGAGCCTTGCTTGAGCTCCACGCCAGTCCACTTGCGTCCGTAGAACGCCGCGCCGATTACAATCTTTGATTTTGGGATTCCCTTGCTTATGTAGGTATTTACGATGCGCTCCACCGAGTGTCCGTAGGGCTTGCCGGCGGGCATGTAGATGTTGGTGTGGTGTCCGTTGAACTCGTTCCATTGACCGTGGAAGTCGTATGTCATCAGGAAGAAGTAATCGACGAGCGGCGTTACCTTGAGCGGCTCTATATAATTAAGGTATTGCTCGAATGCTCCCGACGCCACGGTTACGTAGTATTTTTTGCCGTCTTTTCGCGACGCTTCGTCGAAATATGCGCGCAGCGTGGCGAGCAGAGCGGTGAAGTTGGTACGGTCGGCGGCGCGTGTTGCCTTTTTCATCCCGGGAAACTCCCAGTCAACGTCGATTCCGTCAAGCCCGTATGCCCTTACGAACCTCACGGCGTCCTCGGCAAATACCTTGCGGGCATCGTCTGTTTTGGTCATCGTAGAAAACACCTTCTCTGTGCCCTGTCCGCCCACAGATACCAGCACCTTGAGGTCAGGGTACTTGTGCTTGAGGCTTCGCGCCACGTGGAAGTTTTGGGCGTCGGTCGGGTGCAGCAGCCCCATGCGGTTGTTTTTGATGACGGTGAACGCAAAGTTTACGAAGTCAACGCCCTCGAGGTCGATGGAGCGGCTGTCGAGGATTCTATTGCCAATGTGCAGGTATGCTACCACGATTGGCGACTTCGCCTTGCGGTAGGCTTCCGGTGGGTCGGTATTGAGGTCGTTGGCCTCGGGATTGGCGAGGCAGCCCGCTACGAGAGGCATGATGGCGACCGTCGCCACCCATAATAAGTGTCTGAGCAAACAACTGTTACACATTTTTGATTGATGTCTGTCTTCAATTACAGGGCGCAAATATACAAAATATATGTTGACAGCCCAAACACAATGCAAGAGTCTATCTTGAAGTAAAGATATTATCTCGCTATGCAATGCTCTGTATTACAGACGATTGGCTATGTGTTGTAAAAGCCTCCAATTAAAAAAAAAAAAAAATTGTATAAAAAATTTGCATATATGGCGAAAAGTTGCTAATATTGCAGTCCGAAAAATCACATGAATAAACCTTATTATTAAAAATAAAACCATGGAATTATTAAAAGTAGTTGAAGAACAGTATTCCTTGAAAAGGGAATGGCCGAAATTCAACAGTGGAGACACAGTAACAGTATCTTATAAGATTGTAGAAGGCAACAAGGAGCGCATACAGCAGTTCAGAGGCGTTGTAATCCAGAGGAAGGGAGCAGGCATCAGTGCAACTTTCACAGTAAGGAAGATGTCAGGCAACATCGGAGTCGAGAGGATTTTCCCGGTGGAGTCGCCCTTCATCGACAAGGTTGAAGTAAACAAGAGAGGTCGCGTTCGCAGGGCGAGAATCTACTACGTAAGGGAGCTCACCGGCAAGAAGGCCCGCATCAAGGAGAAGATTGTCAATGTCAAGGACAAGGCTATCTAATCTTTGTTTTGGGTAATCGGAAAAAGAAAGAGACCAATACAACCTCAAATACGAAAAAATCCCCGGAACAGGTTTTTGGGGATTTTTTTGTAAATAATTACAGAAAACAACAACAAAACAAATGGCAAACACAGAACAAAACCAGGAGCAGGATCAGCTCGAAAACGTCGAGAGCACCCTTGGCAGGGCGGAGATGTTTGTTGAAGAAAACAGGCAGACGTTTTTGCTCGTAATAGGCATCGCGGTCGCAATCATGCTCGGTGTGTGGGCTTACTTCAAGTTCATCAAAGGACCCAAGGAAATCAATGCCGCTGCGCAGATGCACCAGGCTGAGCTCTATCTTGAGCGCGACTCTGTGAAGCTCGCCCTCAACGGCGACGGCAACTACCCCGGCTTCCTCGGAATCATCGACGACTATTCTGGCACCAAGGCCGCCAACAACGCCAAGTATTACGCTGGTGTGTGCTTCCTCAAGCTCGGCCAGTACGACGAGGCAATCAAGATGCTCGAAGGATTCTCCTCTTCAGACGAAGTGCTTGAGCCGTTGTCTATAGGACTCTTAGGCGACGCATACATGGAAAAAGGCGACACCGACAAGGCAGCATCTTATTATGGCAAAGCAGTGGGCAAAGCCGGCGAAAACAAGTTTATAGCCCCCTACCTTATGCTTAAGCTCGCTGTCGCATACGAAAAACAACAAAAATTTCAGGATGCTCTTGGCGTCTATGAAAAGATAAAAGCCAATTTCCCTGCTACGGAAGAAGGTCGCGAGGCTCTTAAGATGATTCCGACACTTAACAAGAAGCTCGGCAAATAATGTAAGCCTATTGGAAAACCGCAACACGGCGGTGCCAACAATAAAAAAACGACTGTCCAAAAAGGACGGTCGTTTTTTTTGTATGGGATGAGCAATGCCCGCCTTCACCTTATGTGTAACACCACTGTAACACCGAAAAATGTCGCGTGTAACACCGCCTGTAACACCAAGTGTAACACTTTTTGTAACAATATTAAGGAGAATTGGGCGGAAATGCCGCATCGAAAAATAATCGAATAGTTATACATAAAAAAAAACAACCCGCTGTTATCCAGCAGGTTGCCCCAAATAACCTATGTTATCTTGTCGGAGTGGCCAGACTCGAACTGGCGACCCCAACGTCCCGAACGTTGTACGCTACCAACTGCGCTACACCCCGAATCGTGTCTTTTTTAATTGACGGTGCAAAGGTAGAAACCTTTTTCCAATCCACCAAATTTTTTTGGAACTTTTTTCCAACTTTTTTTCATCGCGGTTTATGCAAGGTAAAATCACACCTTATATTATATGCTGAAAATGCTACCATAAAAAAAATTAAAAAAAAATACCAAAATATAGCGTCAATTTCAAAAAATGTTACTACCTTTAAAGCGTTTAAAAACAAGTAAGACCATAGAAACTTATACAATGAATAATTTTCTTAAAATCAATACATTAGCGGTGGCAACCGCAATCATTGCGGCATTGCTCGGATGTGGCGGACAGACCAACAATCAGTCCCAAAGCGACACCGGGCAGAATACGACTGCACAGACACAGGCCCCTGACAACGATAAAACGGAAGACAATTCCGAAGCTATTGAGCAGGTGATAAAGCAGCAGGAGCGTGCTGAGTCTGGCGAGAGTAATGACGAGCCATTGTCGGCAGAGACGGTAAAACAAGCATATAGCGCACCGGCGGAGCTTCAATACTACAAGCAGAGCAACGAATACATATTCCAAAAATTCTACCCCATCGGATGGTCGAAAGACGGCAAGTTTGCATACGTCATAGAGCCGGCGGACGAAGCGGCGGGATTGTATTTCTTCAAGCTGAGAATACAAAGCATGATTAGCGACAAGATTGTATATGAATGGGAGCTCGACCCCGACGAAGGTGTGGAGACCGGCAGCGTAAAACAGATGTGGAAGGAAAACCAAATGACATTTGCCGCCGCGCTCAACGAGCACAAGATAATCCCGCAGAAAGACATTAAGCTCCTCGGCACGGAGTTCAACACCGAGGAGGGCAAATTCAAGGTAACGATTGAAAACCAGATGGAGACCGACCCCGACTTCGGTTTTGAGGTAGTGAAAACCACCAACATCGACATCAGGGCGTCGGAGCTTGGAACCAAGAGGATATACTCCTACACCGAAAACGACTACAACCAGTGCCTCGGACGCATCGTGCAGGGCGTCATCAAAAGCCCATACGAAAAACGTGTCGCAGTGCTTGTAAAAGAGGAACTTAGGGGCTATGAAGGCCCGCCGAATGTAGTGAGGAGTTTCCTCGTAGGAGCCGACCTCGAAAGGTCGTTCAAAAAGAAATAACATTTTTTTGCAAAAAAAATTGCATATACCAAATATTAACCTTACTTTTACCGAGTAAATCACAAAAAAACATCCGAAAATGCTACAAATAAAGGACTATTTGGTAAGCGGAGACAACGTAAGGAAGATGGTCAAGTGCACCAAGACAAGTGGAGAATTTGAGAGGGGCTACCCCGACACAATCATAATCCACTATACGGCAGGGCCTTACCAGTCGTCGCTGAATACTTTGGTCAATCCAAAGGTCAAGGCGTCGGCGCACGTGCTGATAGACCGCGACGGCAGCATCACGCAGCTAATCCCGTTCAACGAGATAGCGTGGCACGCCGGCGAGAGCAGTTACGGCGGACGCTCCGGATACAACAAATATTCGATAGGCATCGAAATTGTCAATTCCGGTCCCCTCACCAAAAGCGGCAACGTGTACAGGTCGTGGTTTGGCGCGGCATACAACCCGAGCGACGTGATGGAGGGCATCCACCGCAACCAATCCACGCCCAAATACTGGCACGTATATACCGCCGAGCAGATAGAGACTGTAAGGCAGCTCTGTATGCAGCTCATAGAGGAATATCCCAACATCAGGCAAATCCTCGGACACGAAGAAGTGGCTCCGGCACGCAAGACCGACCCGGGTCCAGCATTCCCGCTCGACACGCTCAGAGAGCAGTTGCTGGGCTCCGACAGGAAAAATGACGGCGGTGCGCAACTCCCTGAGACTGGGCGTGTTGCTGCCAAGACCCTCAACATCCGCACAAGCCCGGAGACCGACGGACTGCTCGCTGCCCAGCCGTTGCCAAAAGGCACGATGGTAAGCATTGTGGGCGAGAAAAACGGCTGGTACAAGGTGCGTACCACCGTGGAAGGTTGGGTATTCGGCAAGTACTTGGATATCAACTAACTAAATCGTACCGACTATGAAAAAATGGATTATCATAATAGCCGTAGTGCTCGTAGCGCTGATAATAATCGGTGTGCTGTACGACGCTGGATACCTCAACTTCAAGTGGAGTACGCTCTCGATGATATTCGCCGCGCTTGCAGGCCCTTATATGTACATCAAAAACAAGCTTTTCAATACCAACAACGTCGATACCATCGACGATATGATAAGGAAAGCCCAGGACGGACTCAAAGTGGATGCAGACCACCGCGCCGAATACGACGAGACTATCGCTCAAAAGGAGACCCAGATTACGCGTCTCAAGCACAACACCACCGAATTTGACCGCCAGATACAAGAGCTTCAAGTGAAAGCCGACAACACCAAAAAGGAGGTCAAGGAGATGAACTCAGACGAGATGGCTGCGGCATTTGAACAACTCTATGGAAATGAAAGAGATGAATAAGACCACACTGATGATAATAATGGCAATGCTCGCCATTGTTTTTGCGGGCAACGCCAATGCGCAGATTACCTTGCAATGCGTCAAGCCGGGACAGGAACTCCTCGTGAAGCCCGACGGCGACACATTGTGGGTAATCAACGACGCCAGGATGAGGTCGGTGATAGAGACCGGACGCCTCTACCAAATCTCCAAGGAGCAGGTGAAGACCTTGACGCAGAAGTGCGACACACTCACCGAACTCTCTGCGCAACAGGATTCGCTCATCAACATCCTCAAAACCGACCGCGACTACTACGTCACGGAGCTTAAATCGAGCCGCGAGGACGTGATTACAGCAGGAGAAATGGCGAGGAAATACCGTCGCAGGGCTAAGTTGGCCTCCATCGGAATTGGAATAGGAGCGGCATTAGGTTTCGCGCTTGGCTTCCTCCTGTTCAAATGATTAATCAACCGAATAATAACAAAAAAAGCATAAAAACCATGAACGAATACGCACAAAACGACGCCGTAAAATATTGGGTGGATCACAATGTGGAGTACTACATGAGTGTCTATATGCCCGTGATGGTATGGCTGATAATCTCCACGATTTTCATTGTGGTGATGTTCAAGAAATACACTTTTGGCGACTGGACCAAGGAAAATCCCAACCCTTGCGACGGTGAAACATTCAACATGCCCCGTGGTACAATCCGTGGCATCCTCACGATGTCATTGCTGTTTATCACTGTGGTAATCGAACTTGCCAACGTCCGCATTGTTGGACTTGAAGCGGAGTTCAGCGACTTCCTCGCCGCATTCCAGATGATGGTTGCGTTCTACTTTGGAGCAAAAGTGATGCACCACATCAACTCTGTGGACAAGACCAAGACCAAGGCAATCGCCGACGCAGCAGCAGCAATCGAAAATGCTCAAAATGGTGTCCACACCTCAACGACTTACGTTTCCTCACCAACAAGCGAAGTAGCAGAAGCAGTCTATGACAATTCGTACTTCGAGGAAGAGGGTGCGGCAGGTTAATCAAAGATAAACCAATGTCGGAATTAATACCACCGACATAAGCCAACCAACCAAACAAGCCGAAAAGATGTTAATATCCAAAAAACATCTTTCGGCTTTTTGGCATTATTTTCAATGCATAATTCATAATGCATAATTCATAATGCATAATTCATAATGCATAATTCACAATGCATAATTCACAATGCATAATGCATAATTGCCATTCGGCTGTTGTATAATCATTGTTAACTTTATAATTTTCAACTTTTAATTTTCAATTTTCAATTTTCAATGTCCTCCATTACCGCTCTATATGCCCATCATCCGGCGCATCAGATGCTTGCCGACGCGCTTATGAAATCCAAGTCAGCCGCCGTAAGAGGCATGGCGACATCGGCGTTGTCGTTTTTCATAGCGTCTGACGAGACACTCGCCAAAACGCCAACCATCGTTGTTATGGACGACGAGGAACAGGCTGCATATACCTACAACGACTTCCAATGCGCAGAAAAAAAGCGTCAGGTGCTGTTTTATCCGTCGAGTAAAAGACATTCAGCGCTCAAATCCGCAACCGACGACACCTCCACGAGCCAGGAATCGTTGCTCTCCAAAACCGAAGTGTTGGACAAAATCTCCACGCTCAATAATTACGTCCTCATCACCTACCCTGAATCCCTCGCCGAAAACGTAATCACTCGCGACGGGCTCACTAAGACCACTCTCGCCATCAAAACCGGCGACAGCCTTGACACAAATTTCATTGAGGAAATGCTTGACGAATACGGATTTGAGCGGGTTGACTTCGTGTCGGAGCCGGGGCAATATTCGCAGCGCGGCAGCATCATTGACATCTATTCATACTCAAACGACGAGCCTTACCGCATCGACTTTTTTGGCGACACGATTGATTCAATCCGCACATTTGACGTCGTAAGCCAATTGTCGCAGGAACGTTGTGAAAGCATCACCATAATCCCCGACATCTGCAACAACGCCGACACGCCAAAAATACCGTTCCTCTATTTCATTGCGCAAGATGCCATTGTGTGGTATCAGGACAAGGAAAGAGCTGTGAGAGAGGCAGTTGCACTCTCCCACACTCCCGAAGATTTTGCGAAATCGGTGTTCTCAAAAAAATCCATCGACGCGGGCTTCATTAAGGACGACGGACATATTGGAGCGACCGACAACTCCGTGAAATTCAACATCATAACTCAACCCAATTTTCAGAAAAACTTCAACCTTTTGGCTCAAGACATAGCCTCGCGCCAGCAACAGGGCTACCAAACTTATATTGCCGTCCTCAATGAACGCCAAAACATCCGCCTTCATGACATTTTTGCATCGGATGCCGTCAATACCAAAATCACATTCCGAGACGTGCAAATGTCCATCAATGAAGGATTTATCGACAACGACCTAAAACTTTGCGTCTATACCGACCATCAGATTTTTGAGCGTTACTTAAAGTATCGCTTGAAAGAAGCCAAGATAAAGCGCAACCGCGACGCCATCACAATCAACGAGATGAACTCCCTCAAACCCGGCGACTACGTGGTGCATCAAGACCACGGCATCGGCGTATTTGACGGGCTCCAAAAGATGAACATCAACGGCAAGGATCAGGAAGTTATCCGCCTGAGTTACAAGGACAACGACATTCTCTTTGTCTCCATCCACGCCCTCCACAAAATTTCAAAATACAAAGGAGCTGACGGCACTCCGCCCAAGATTTATAAACTCGGCTCCGGCGCGTGGAACCGCATCAAGCAAAAGACCAAGGCGAAGGTCAAGGACATCGCCGAAAAACTCATCCGCCTTTACGCGCAGCGCAAGCATCAAAAGGGTTTCGCCTTCCCGCCTGACGATTATATGCAACAGGCGTTGGAAGCGTCGTTCATCTATGAGGACACCCCAGACCAGGAACGCGCCACAGCCGCCGTCAAGGAAGATATGGAGAAGCCCGAACCGATGGATCGCTTGGTGTGCGGCGACGTTGGATTTGGAAAAACCGAAATTGCGGTTCGTGCGGCGTTCAAGGCGGCGATAAGCGGCAAACAAGTCGCCGTACTCGTGCCTACAACAATACTTGCGCTCCAACATTATAAGACATTCAGCGACAGGCTCAAAGACTTCCCAGTGAAAGTGGAATACCTTTCACGCCTGCGCACCGCAAAGGAAGTCCGCGAAATCACCGCCGAACTCGCCGCCGGAAAGATTGACATCATCATCGGCACTCACAAACTCGTGGGCTCTACCATCAAATTCCGCGACCTTGGTCTCCTGATCATCGATGAGGAACAGAAATTTGGAGTGTCCGTCAAGGAAAAACTCAAACAACTGAAACTCAACGTCGATACCTTGACGCTCACCGCGACGCCGATACCGAGGACTCTCCAATTCTCGCTCCTTGGCGCACGCGACCTTTCCATAATCAGCACTCCGCCGCCCAACCGCTATCCGGTAGTTACGGAAGTACATACCTTCAAGCCCGAAGTAATCAAGGAAGCCATCGACTACGAACTCAGCCGCCACGGTCAGGTGTTCATCATTCAAAACAAGATAAAACTCCTCTACAAGACCGAGGAAATGATTAAAAAGATGTTCCCGAAGGCTGCAATTCTCACGGGACACGGTCAGATGGACGGCGACATTCTCGAAAACATCATGCTCTCCTTCATCAACAACGAGGCTGACATCCTCATCTCGACTACAATCATTGAGAACGGCCTCGACATTCCAAACGCCAACACAATCATCGTGTTTGACGCGCAGAATTTTGGACTGAGCGAATTGCACCAACTTCGCGGGCGCGTGGGCAGGAGCAACCGCAAGGCGTTCTGTTACCTCATTTCGCCGCCAGAGGAAAACCTCACCGTCCAAGCGCGTCAAAGGCTCAGGGCGATAGAGAGTTTCACGGAATTGGGCAGCGGTTTCAATATTGCGATGCAAGACCTCGACATCCGTGGCGCGGGCAATATGCTCGGCGGCGAACAGAGCGGTTTCATCAACGAAATTGGCATCGAGACCTACCAAAAAATCCTCGACGACGCCATCGCCGAAATCAAGGAAGAAGAGTTTACCAAAAAGCATCAGGTGGAATTGCAGTCGGGCGGCAGCGATGACGATAAGGCAATTGAAATGCCCGAAGGTTATGCCTTTACTGACGATTGCGTCATCGACACCGATATGGAAGTCCTGTTACCAAGCACTTACATTCAGAATGTTGCCGAGCGCATCCGCCTCTACCGCCGCCTCGACAGCGTGAAGACCGACGACGAACTCACGCAAATCGCCGAGCAACTCAAAGACCGTTTTGGCGAAATTCCAAAACAGACCTTGCAACTCTTTGACATCGTGCGTATGCGTTGGGTGGCGATGAAACTCGGCATCGAAAAGATTTCGATGAAGGGCGGCAAGATGCTCTGCAACTTTGTCCCGAAGGAAACTTTCATACATTCCACTCAATTCCAGGCGATTTTTATGAAAATGACCTCCGGCGACCTCGCCAAAAACTGCCGCATCCAAGCCGCTTCCGCCGACAAACTCACCCTCCTCGTAAACAACATCACAAACACCAAAAAGGCGTTGGAGACGTTGGAGAAGATATATGGAAAATAAAAAAATGCCTCTACAATGGTTGTAGAGGCATTTTTTATAATTTAATGAGGTTCTGTATTTTTTTTACAAGATTGGTTGTTTCGGGCAGTATTTCCTCAATGTCATCTTGTGTTCTGTCTATAAAATCTTCATAATCAGTTTCTTGTCTCATAACAAACAATCTGCGCATCAGTATTCCGTCGTCTTCGGAGAGCAAACCAGTTTTTATAAAGTGCAGGTGTATCATTGATTGGACACCTGAATGGGTATGAGCCTCAATTTTTATGCTGACAAGCAACGCGCTTGCTGCATAGTAAAAAGCGTAATAAAGCCTGTTGGCTGCAACGTTGTACATACCAAAATTAAGATTTCTTTGGGCTTCGGTCAAAGAATTGTTGGCTTTTTCAATGCGATACGTTACAATGTCGCGTCTGTTTTCGTCTGTCATCATATCCTTATTCCGTCGTTCATTACATTGTATTTGAATAATGTTGGGCGTGCGTTGTCCCATTGTTGGCGGGTGTAAATCAATGGATTGATTTCGATGCCAGTATTAAGCCCCATAACCCAAATGTCGTAGCTGAGTTTTTTAAATTGACTTTTTGAAACATTCGGAGTGTCAACAATTATCACAACGTCCCAATCTGAATCGCTTCGCGCATCTCCACGCGCCTGCGACCCAAACAAAATCGTTTCGGCTGTCGGCTCTGTCGAATGTACCGCAGTGCCAATCATTGACATTATATCCTTTTTGGTTTTCATAATTATAATCAAATTAAACCTTGCCAAAGATAATGATTTTATTTGAAAAACGCAATATTTTTTCCATTCTTTTGCGATTCTAAAAAAATATCTTACATTTGCATAAAATTTTATCACATTAACCATTATGAATATTACCGAAAAAATTCAGACGCTGCGCAAGGAGAAGGGATGGTCGATTGCGCGGCTTGCGAAGGAGACCGATATGCCGACGGTGAGCCTCCGCGTGATGCTGTCGCGGGACGACCCTAACCGTTATACTGTAAAAAATTTGAAGAAAATCGCTGATGCTCTTGGAGTTACGGTAAGTTACCTGACGTTGGAAGAAGGGGAAATGGAATCGCCCGCCATCACATCGACGCAGAGCGAGGAACTCAAAGCCGTAATCGCCGCCGCGATAGACGAATATTTCACCATCAAGCAGCCACAAGCATCCGCTGCCCACGCCGCAACGGCTCAGCGCAATGCCGCAACGGAACATTCCGACGACATCAATGTCAATGATGACATTTTGTACAACGAAGGCGAGGAACTCGAAGATTAATCCGTTGTTCCCCGCCCTTGTAGTTGATTGTCATTTGTTACGTTCGTTGTTGATGACCGCCCTCATCTGACTGCCGTCAGAGAAGTGGTGCGATTCGATGATGCTTACGTCGGAATTGGAAAGATGCTCGGCGTAACTCTCCATTATCCGCATCCTGTCGGGGATGCTGACGTCCGAATCAAATGAGAGTCGCAGTTTCAAGATGCCCTTGCTGACAACTCCTGTCCAATTAAGTTTGCTCATTTTGTTTAGTTTGTGTAGTCGAGTTATTAAAAAATGTTATTTAACCCTTCTAATACAACATACGTGCCAAAATGAGTTTTTGAAATTGTTGGAAATAAGACGATTAGACATTCTCTATTGAACCATAACAAGAATGTTTATGGTTAATCGCTTATAATCCAATGAGTTATGAGTAATAACTTTAAGTGAAAAATATTTTGAAAAAATTATTTTTCTCCTTAAAAATCACTTACTTAGAGAATCCCATTTCAAGTATTTGAGGAGCGTAACACTCGGAAGGTCTTGGGTTGCATCTTGAAAGTGATTGCGCCCTTGCTGTCCGCCGTGACACTGCCGCCGTCAAAATAATCCTCAAACACCCGTCCGGGCAGCCCCATAATCCTGATATTTGCGGGCTCCTCGTCGCAATTGAAGGCAAAAATCACGCGCTCGTCCCCGCTGCGGCGGCTGATGACCCAAACGCGGCTCTTTGTGGAGGCGTAGTCGGTAGCCATCGTGCCTTGCATAAGGGCTTTGCTGTGGCGGCGGAGGGCGATGAGCCGTTTGTAGAAATTGTGCATTTCCATATCGGCGGCGTCGGCTTCAAACTTCATTTCATTCCAACACATCGGCTTGCGGCAGTCGGGGTCGTTGCCGCCATACATTCCGAGTTCGTCGCCATAATAGACCATCGGCGAGCCTATCATCGAAAATTCAAAGGCTATCATCATCCGCTGCAACTGCCGCTCGTCATCGTTTGGACGGCGCGAGGTGTAGCCTCGGTCGGTGATGTGGGTGTTTGTGAAAAAAGTTGCAATCGGATTTTCGCCGCCGTATTTTTTTAAGGCGCGGTTCACAATCAACGAGGCTATGCGCTCCGTGTCGTGCGTGCCGAGTAGGTTCATAGCCAAGTAGTTGGCGTGGAGAGGATAAAGTTTTAGTTGTTGCCAAATTTGCTTGTCAAACTCCTTTGCGGTCATCGGTTTGGCGTCGCGGGTGAAAAATTCGCACGCCAAAAAGTAAAATCCGTAGTTCATTACGCAATCAAACGCACCATTATCCAAGTATGGTTTTATAATTGTGTCGGGTTCTATCAATTCGGCAAGGAATAGCGAATTTTTGTTAAGTTTCTTTGTAAATTCGTGCGCGGATTGCCAAAAAGTCATCGGAACTCCGATTGCGTGGTCGATTCTCCAACCGTCAATGCCTTCATACTCAGTGCCTTCCACGACCGGACGCAACCATCGCTTTAATGTTGAAAATACATAACGCTTTACATCCTGCGAGCCGTAATTGAGTTTTGGCATTTCCTTCACGAAGCCCCAAAACTTTTCGTAGCACAATTTTCGCGCCGTGGATTTTTCCCAATCTATATGGAACCAATCGGCGTATCGGGAGTTTTTGCGGTTTTTCAGGACGTCTTGAAATGGCTTGCTGTTATAGCCTATATGATTGAATACGCCGTCAAAAATCACCTTCATCCCACGTTTGTGAGCCTCTTTTATAAGCGTCAATGCTTCACGGTCGGCGGTAGTCCAAGTGGCGTTGTCGAAGTCGTCAAAATCCTCATTATCAATCGTTTGGATGTCCTTCCTCGGCTCGCTGCCAAAGAATGGGTCGATATGGAGAAAATTTGTGCCGTCGTATTTATGAAGGCTCGGCGAATACTGCAACGGCGTGAAATACAGCGCGTTGATGCCAAGGTCAGCGAGGTAGTCGAGTTTTGAGATGATGCCCTTTATGTCGCCGCCAAATCGACGGCGGAGGAAGTTTGAGTGCATGGGGCGACGGTTGGATCGCTCGTATGGCTGACGCTCGTACCAATCGGCTGTCCAAGGGTGCAGTTGCCAGGGTTTGTCGGGCTTGATGTCCCACGGCGCAGTGCCGTAGATGTCCTGCGCGGTGATTGGATTGTCGGTATTATAACGGCAAAAGCGGTCCGGAAATATCTGATACCAAACCGCTTCCGCCGCCCATTGTGGGAAATTGTTCATTTTATTGCCTTGTCAAGAGCCGCCTTGATGTTGTCGCGTGTCTTGTCGCAGACGGGGACGAGGGGGAGGCGGAGGGTTTCGGATTGCGTGATGCCAATCATTTTGAGAGCGGCTTTTGCTCCGGCGGGGCTGCCGTCCTCAAAGAGTGCGCCCATGAGGTCGAGGAGTTTGTAATGGAGACGCGAAGCCTCCTTAAAGTCGCCATTTGCGGCGGCGTTGACCATACGGACGGTCTCGGCGGGCGCAACATTAGCAACTACGGAAATCACGCCGCATACGCCTACCGACATCATCGGCACTGTGAGCGCGTCGTCGCCCGAAATTACCATAAAGTCGTCGGGCTTGTTTTCTATGATGCTCATTATCTGCGACATATTGCCGCTTGCTTCCTTGACGGCGACGATGTTATGGAAGTCGTTGGCAAGGCTGATGATTGTGGCAGGCTCGATGTTGCGCGATGTGCGTCCCGGTACGTTGTAGAGTATGACGGGCAACGGGCTCGCCTTCGCAATTTCGGCGAAATGGGCGTAGATGCCGCGCTGATTGGGTTTTGTGTAGTATGGCGTGATGCTGAGGATGCTGTCGA
This sequence comes from Bacteroidales bacterium UBA3824, assembly GCA_002393195.1. Taxonomy (GTDB): domain Bacteria; phylum Bacteroidota; class Bacteroidia; order Bacteroidales; family UBA3824; genus UBA3824. Next base: position 21,720 of record DGIK01000093.1, read on the forward strand.
AACCGTTGAGGTCTGTGGAGCGAATTTCGTCGATGACGGCTGCGGTGTTGTTGCCGCCGATGCCGAGGACGAGCGGGACGCGCCCCGCAACCTGTTTTATGATGAAAGACCTAAGTTCCGATTTTTCCGTGGCGGTCATTGTGGATGGCTCGCCCGTGGTGCCGGAGACTACAATGTAGTTGACTCCGCCGGCAATGATGTGTTCAAGCAACTTCTGCAATGCGGCGTAATCCACCGCTCCGTCTTCTTTGAAGGGTGTCACTAATGCGACGCCTACTCCAAAAAGTCTGTCGTTTCTCATAATGAGTCTTTGTGATGTATTTTGTGTTTAATTATGTGTCTGTCAAGCCTTTGCAATGTTTGAAAGGTATTGTTTCATTGCTGCGATTATCTGCCCTGCGCCGGGTTTTGGGCGTGGCTTGCCGTCGGGCGTGGTGCCGGTGGCAAATTGCAGGATGAAGTCGGCGTATGCCTCGTCGCCGAGCCGCGTGGAGACTTTGAATTTTGCCCTCGACATCGCAACCACGTAGTCTGTGGCGAGCGTCGTGTCGGGGCAGACGTTGAGGAGTATGTCAAATTTTTGCGATATGAACTGCACGGCGTTTGCGCTTTTGGGGAAACAGAAAAACGTGCAGTCGTCGGCGGCAAAGAAATTGAATCCCACCTCGTCGGCGTGGAGTCCGATGAGGTCGGTCGTGGGCAGGATTCCGAGCGCGTCGACGCGTTTGCCCGCCTTGTCGAGCGATGCCGTCAGTTTTTTTACGTCCTCGATGTCCGCCTTGCTGTTTGCGTCGAACAGTATGCCGACGGTCTGTGCGGAGTCGAGGTTGTTGTAGGTCTTTGTGCGGCTTACTTTACGTGCCTTTCGGCGCAATATTTTGTGTCCCCAATTTTCGCGGAGACCTTGCAAAAAACTCATAATCAGTTGGTTAAAGTGAGTGTTACCACGAACTGTAAGGGTTGTTGTATATGATGCCGTATGGGCTGTTGTATGGGTTGACGTTGCGTGATTGTCGCACCTCAAACCCTATGGACAGCGATTTGGTGATGTTGTATGTGGCTCCAAATGTCGCCATGTGTGCGTCTGTGTTGCCGGAGAACGGGCTGTCGCCAACGGGCGTCGATTTTATGTATATGAGGTCGCCGTAGAGCGAGAGCCTGTCATTGGCACGGTACGTCGCCCCCGCCGAATAGTAGTTGGATATTGCGCGGAGGTTTTGGTATGTTGCGCCGTTTTGGTCGGAGATGGCGAAGTCCCTGAGTTTCAGGTTGCTGTATGCGATTCCCATACCGAAATTGAGGCTCCATTTTTTTGATAGGTCGTAGTTGAATCGCGGGTTTATGTACTCATACGAGCCGCCGCCGCCAAATCCTACGCCCATGTTGACGTCGGTATGGAGACGGTTGCGGTCTGCGACCTTGCGCTGCGGGCCTTTGATGGGCGCCTGTGCGTAGTCGTTGGGGTTGTAGATGGCGTTGAGGTACGCTGTGCTGTCGGTCTCGTATGAAGTGATTTCCTGCGAGGCGGCGTTGAGCGCACCCAAAAGGGTCATCGCCATTATGATGATGGTCTTTTTCATTGTCTTGACTTCATTTATAAATGTGACACTTTATAAATATGTTGCAAATCTAACAACAATTTCGTATTTAGCCAAATAGCAAGCGAAAAAAAATATTTTTTATTAAAGATGTTAAAAAAATTTTGGCGTTGTAATAATAATTACTATTTTTGCAAAAATTATTTGAAACAAGCACAAGGAAAAGCACAAAACAATTACATTTACACTAAAACTTAAAAATGGAAAGTTTGCAGATAGCGGAGAGTGCCAAGAGCCCGTTTGTCAATTTTGACTGCGACAACGGTTTCTTTGAGATTAGAGGACGTTCAATCATCGAGAACACCTTCTCGTTCTACGAGCCGGTGTTTAAGGTGCTGAGCGACTATGTGAAGAATCCCAAGGACACGACGATTGTGCACTTGTCGCTTGACTATTACAACACGTCGTCGCAGATTTGGATTTACAACATCCTCAAAGAGTTGAACAAAATCAACGACATACCGGGCAAGGAGTTGAAAATCACGTGGTTTTACAGCGACAGCGACCTTCTCGACGCGGGCAAGGACTTCCGCAACGTGTCTAAGGTGCCAATCGAACTCAAAGAGGCGAAGGGCGGTTTTGACGACGGCCTCGACGAGGAGATCTAACCGCCTCTCCCCCACCCTTTTATAGATTATTTTTGATTGATGGACAATTTTGAACAGCGGCTCTCTCAGGAGAAAAAGATTCATTGGACGTGGCTCATCGCGCTTACGTTCACGCTTATCATTGTATGGATTTTGCGCAATGTCCTCCACGGTAACGCCCTGATTGACAATCCATACGTTGTGATGACCATGGAATATGTTTGTATGTTTGGGACGGGTTTTGCGATTTGGTATGGTTATCATACTTATAATAAGACCGCGCAAATCCTCAAACCCAAGGACAATCTCGATGAGAAGCAAAATCATTTCATTTCTTCCAAGCGTTTTCAAAACAAGCTTATTTACATTGCTTACATCGTTGACATTCTCGCCCTCGCCCTCACTTTCAAGGAGCAATGCGCCTTCGTGAGCGTCATCACCGCAATTTTCTGCGCGATTGGCTTCCCGACTCTCGACCGCTTTGAAAATGATTTCATTGAGCCGGAATACGACGACGAACAGTTTGAGCCGGAGTTCGGTAGGCAGCATCAGAATGATATGAAGGAGAGATTTGAGGAGGAAGGAGGAGAGAGGAAAGATTAAAGAGGAAAGAAAACGGATTGATATAAAATTTGCGTTTGTGTATGTAGAGACGCGATTAATCGCGTCTCTACCACGAATTAAACAAATACATATTTGCTATGGCAACGAATTACACATACGACTATTTCATCAGCTATCGGCGGGCGTGCGGCGGCGCATTGGCGGCGCGGCACGTGAAGTCTATATTGTGCAAATACGGCAAAAAGGTTTTCCTTGATGTTGACGACATCAAGAAAGGCGAATATAAGCCGCAGATATACAGCGCCATAGAAAATTCCAAGGAGTTTATTTTGATTCTTAACGAGGAATCGTGGCGAGAAAAAGTAAAAATCGACGTTTACTACGAAGAAATCATCAGAATTACTAAGCAAAGCGGCGACATTATCCCGATAGAATTTGCAAAAGACGTGTTGAAAAATATTCCGGGTATTTTGAGTTTAAAAATATTGAAAAACATCGGGGCGTTTGAAAAGATTAGTTACAATCACGAGGATTATTTTCTATTTGAGGAAAAGCTGTGTGACAAGTTAGATCTCCCCTACTCTCCCGACAGCAAAATCAAAACACTTCCTCATTTCTCGATGCCGTTTGAGATTGAAGAAGGCGAACTTGTCAAGCGCGACCAAAAAGTGAGGGAGATTTGCGATGAAATTGTCAATCACCGCATTTATAACCTTGTGGGCATCGGAGGCTGCGGAAAAACTACGCTCACTTATCTTTTGGCGGATCAATACAAAAATCTGTTCGACAACATCGCATACGTGGTGGTTAACGGCAATATCAAAGAGGATTTTGTGGCGCAGATTAATGCGACGTTGGATAAGAAATTGAATCTTGCGCAAAATCTTTCCACTGACGAAAAATATAAAGAGATTATTTCCTTTATGGACCAATACCAAACAGGAAACAACCTTTTGATTTTGGACGTTAACGAAACGGCGGATAAAAAAGCAATTGAGGATTACGCCAAGAAACTCAAAAACAACAACTTGCCTACCAACAAAATATATCCGAACGGTTGGAATATTTTGATTTTGTCGCGTGAGAAATTCGGGGATTTTCATAACGAAAATATTAGCGATGAAAAAGACAATGACTTTTTGAAAGAATTGTTTTTGAAAAAGGCGGACAAAAACGAAGATGATTTTGATGATTATGATGGTTTGTTTGAGTTGATAAAATACAGTCCGCTTTTGGCGGAGCAACTCGGCATTTATTTTGAATGTCAACCGATTCCATCATTGGAAGAAATCAAAGGCATACTTTACGGCGATTTGCGCGACGAGGAAATCCAAGGCACCAACGCCCACAACCGCGAGGAAAGAACGCTCATCCGTTTCTTGAAAAATCTCATTGATTATCAGGGATTTACTGATGACGAAAAAACTGTTTTGCGTCATTTCGTCTTGTGGAAAAGTGAATATATAAGCCTCGATATAATAAGCGATTTGCTCAAAGGCACGTGCCGAAATTTGAACAAAGCGCTTGGCTCACTTGCCAAGCGTTCCATATTTGATTATGACCAAAAAGGCAAAACCGCATATTACAAACTCCACGGCTTGTTGGCGGACTCATTGCGCGAACAGATTTTTAAAACAAAACAAGATTACAAAACATATATCAACAATATTGACAGAATCCGCGACTACAAATTCCGCGAATTTTTGCCATACGCCGATTGCATAGGCAATAGTTTGTGCGGCGCATATGAGATAACAACAAATGTTCGGTTCTTAATTAACACGGCTGTAAAATTTTATGATACATTGAAAACGGATTTTGCAAAAAAAATGTGTGACAAATGTATTGAAATTTCAAATAAAAGACTTGAATCCGAGCCGAAGAACATCGAATATTTAGAGGCTTTGTCATACGCATACAACAACATTGCTTTGTCGCAGGAATACCGTTTAAACGACTATGAATCAGCTGAAAAGAATTACAACAAAGCAATAGAAATAGACGAAAGAATAATCAATATCTCGGCTAAGCCAAAATATCTAAATTGGCTG
>DGIK01000093.1:26574-38315 GCA_002393195.1 Bacteroidales bacterium UBA3824
TGGCAACGTGCTACAACAACCTTGCAGCGTTGCAGCAAGCCAATCTGAACGCTCCTGAATCTGCCGAGACAAATTACAAAAAAGCAATCGAAATACTTGAAAAAATAACAGAAAACCCAGATAATCACGATTATCTAAACGGTTTGGCAATGACATACTACAACCTCGCAAATTTGCAGTTATTCAGTCTTAACGACTATGATTCCGCCGAAATCCACTACAACAAAGCAATAAAAATAGGAGAAAAAATAAGAAAAGTCTCGGATAACCCTAAATATTTGAATCAGTTGTCAAACGCATACGGAAATCTTGCTGGTTTGCAAAAGAACCAAGGGAGATACGACTCTGCAATAGAGAATTGTAAAAAGGCAATAGAAATTAATGACAAAATTAAAGATACAAATCTTGAATACTTAGTTAATTGGATGGTTTCAAAAGATATACTTGCGGATCTTTATATCATTACTGACAATCCGACTGATGCGCGGGCAATTGTGGATGAAATAAAACCGCAAGCCGAGGAATTGATTGAAGAATTTCCGGGTTATGGTAAGCTGAAACAGGTATATGGATGGATAAAGTGCACGGAATCGAAATTGAATCAATAATTATATCGTGCGTTCCCGCCGTAGGGACGATGTACACATCGCGTAGGGACGCGGCGCGCCACGTCCCTACAAATCCGCGCACAATTTTTAAATCGCCCCCCAATATTTCCGCATAAACCATTCTGCCGTGAGCAATGCGATTATGATGAAGAACAACAGGCCGTAGCCCATCAGGGGCGTGCTCGTCGTGTCGTCATAGACTACGGGGCGGATTGAGGTGTCGTTTATGAGAGCGTCTTGCAAGGCGGAGAGGTCGGAAGCGAGGTATGCGCCGCCGCCGGTTGTGGAGGCGAGGCGGGACATCAGGCTGCGGTTTGCGGCGAGGTTTTCTGCCTCGGTCTTGATTTCCATTACAGATACAATGCCCGATTTTGTGAAGGTTTTGCCGGCGATGTTGGCGGTCGCCTTGTAGGTGTATTGACCGGGCGTGAGGTTGTCGATGCGGAGGTAATGACCCGCGCCGAGTGCGTCAAATTTGTATGTCGTGGTCTTGCCGGTGCTGTCGGCGAGGTCGAGGGATACGGTGGCGTCGGTGGCGGGTTCGAGCATTTCGTCGAGCGCCTTGGCGTTGAAATACACCGGCTCGTTCTCATTGAAAATGCGGCGCGTGGATACTGTGAAGCGTTCACGGTCGGCGCGGGTCAGGAGAAATTGGCACAGGCGCGAAATAAGAAGGTCAAATTTTTCGTGGTTTTGATAGCGACGGTAACAATCCACACGCCATCTCCAAATGCCTTCGCCCGCAATGACCGCGCTGCGAGATTTTGAGGGGTCGGAGATTGCGATGAGCGGTTTGTCGGTGTGGATGCCTTTAATCACCTGAGTTCCAAGAATATGAGTTTGCGCTAAAGGTTTGTAGTCGCCGAAAGCGCAATATAGCGGCGGCACTTTTGAGAGAAATTCGTCCGTGCCGTTTTCAGTGCTGAAAAGTGAAAAACGGAGGTTGCCCGTGTAGCCCGCCTCCTCAAAATTGTTGCCCTTGATGGCTATGGTGAGGCATTGCGCGAGTTCGTTGAACTTGTTGAAATCGGTCTTGGAGCCGAGGATGTGGAGTACGGGGATGTTTTTGGATTTGATTTCCTTGATGATTTGGTCGGCGGGTCTGCCGATGGACGGCACTTGGACGAGCACGACGAGGTTGTAGGCGGAGAGTTGCTTGTCAAAGCCCTCAATGTCGGCTACCTCGATGTCCATGCCACGGTTGTAGGACAGGGCGTTGCGCACGGCGGCTACGTCGGGGTGTGGCATCGAACTGAGTATGAGGACTTTATGTTTATCGTCAACAACATCAACGAGTATTTCGCGGGTGTTGTTGGTCGTGGTGATTTCGCCGTCAACGGGCGCGATGGCGATTGTGTATTTTTGGAGCCCCTTTTCGGAAGCCTTGATTGAGGTCGAAAGTTGGTGCGTAAATTCGTCAGAGCCGATGTTGACCGTTTCGCGGAAGATTTGTTTGCCCTTATGACGGATTTCACAAATTGCGGTGCTGCCCTTCAACATTTTTGCGTTGACGGACACTTCAATCGGGAACTCGTTGCCGATAAAAGCCGTTTCGTTATAGATGCATTTTGAGACTGAAAGGTCTTTGTAAGATGTTGTGTCGCCGAGAGTTACGGTGTAGATTTTTTTGCCGAGCGACGTGGCGGCGTACACAGGGTTTTGCCCACGGTTGATGATTCCGTCTGAACAAATGACGAGTGCGCCGGTGTTTGTGTTGTAGAGCGTGGAGTTCATTGTCTCCAACATCGATGAAAAGTCGGTGTATTTGTCATGAAAGGTAAGCGTCTGAATGTCAGTGAGATTGCAGTCGTCACCGAAACCAAAAATCCTGACGTTGTATTTCTCCGACAGATTGTCTGCCATCGACGACAACGCCGCCTTAAAGCCGCGCATTGAGTCCTTAGCCTGCGTGCCGCGCATCAACATCGATTCTGAATTATCGACGGCGATGGCGAGTACGGGTTTTTCGGTGCGCTGCGTGGTGTGTCGGATGAAGATGTCCAATAGCAACATCGCTATCAACAACATCGCCAAAAACCGGAACGCCGCCAACATCCAAACTCTGTACGGCGGAAATTCGGCGAATTTTTTGTTGCGGTAGTATGACACTGCGGAAAGCACCGCCGCAAAGACGATGCACGCCGCAGTATAATACCAGGGATAGTCTGAAACTATGGTGCTAATCATTTTTGGTATGGAAGCCTCGCTGTAAGTAGTTTATGCTAAAGTCTTGTTTTTTAACAAGTTCTTGTAAATCTCATAATATTGCTGCAACCTCTGTTCGTAAGCCTCGGGCGCGGTGAGTCCGTTATAAGCCTTTGCAAACGAGAGGAAGTCGCGTGTGAGGAGGTATTGGATTCGAGTGCCGTTGGCGTTGCAGAAGTCGAAGAGCGCCATGATGTGGTAGCGGATGTCTTTCGAGAACGCCGCAAACATTTCCTGGACGGAATTGTAGCCTATCATATTGAAATTGAATCCCATAACCTGCGGCGCACCCATGCTGATGGAGTACATCGCCTCGGTCTCGGCTATCTGTCGCGCAATCTCGAAAGCCTCCCATTCGGCTGCCTGGCTTGTGTGGCTCGTCTGCCAATCGTCTGACTTGTTGGCGCGGTACTTGTGGTCGTCGCGGCGTTTCTTGGTGTTGAAGGTGAAATGCTCGTCAAAAATCTTTTGGTTGTTCTCCGACTTTGAGCCGAAGTAAGTGTGGAACACGTGGTTTTCAAACCTGATGAGCATCTTGCCGTCGGAGCCGAAACCGTTGCCGCCGCTCTCGACGCAAATCACCGCAAGCGCAATCTCGACGTCGATGCCAAGTTCGTTTGCAATGACAGAGACGAGGTTGCCGTAATTGTTCCACGTCTTGACAGCCACTTTACCAAACTTGTCTTGACCGTCTGGCGAGAGTTGGTTTTGAGGCGCGAGAGGCACGGTTGCGAGGTCTTGGCGTGAATGGAAAAATACCTTCTTGTCGTCGGGCTTGGCGTCTTTTTTCGTGGTGGTTGTAGTCGTGGTGGTGGTTGCATTGCTGTTGCCGTCCTGCAATAGCGTCACGTAATCGCCGTGAACATATCCCGTTTGTCCCTTGTAATCAACACTGTACCACTTGTCGTGAGTGCCGAGTTTTATGAGGATGTTGCCACGATATACCTTGCCGATAATGGTACTGTCGGTGCTGTAATAAGACCTGACGTTGAGCACTTCGGCGTTCACGAGGAGTTTTTCCACAAAATCTACTTTGTCGATGTACTCCTTCATACAGTAAGCATTGCCGAGTTCGGTATTGATATAGTACCACTCGCCAAAAGAAGCCTTGATATTTACGATGGTGTGCTTTTTGAGTTTGTAAAGCACCTTTGCCATCTTTTCAGGTTCGCGTCGGGCGTTGAGCAATTTGACGTTGACACGTCCCTTCTGCATCTTCACATCCACACCCGCCGTCTTCAAAATGGTCGTCACACTGTCCACCACTTGACCTTCGGTTGGCTTTTTCTTGCCACCAAATAAGTTAGAAAACCATCCCATAGTTTTGTACGTTTAAAAACAAAAATTTATGTTTTGCTGAACAGCCTTGCGGCTGTTCTTTTTCTTTAAACGAAAATTAAAACGAATTATAGCGAATTAAAACGAATTGTTTGAACTAAAAATTCGTTTTAATTCATTCAAATTCGTTTTAATTTTTGTTTAAAAAATCTCAACGCCGTAAGGCGTTGAATTACATGTTCATACCGCCGTCAACCTGGATTACCTGACCCGAAACGTATGACGACATATCGGATGCGAGGAAGAGGGCTACTTCGGCGATGTCTTCGGGTGTGCCGCCACGACGGAGCGGAATCTTTTCACACCATTCCTTCTTGATTTCGTCGGAGAGGGCGGCTGTCATTGCGGTGATGATGAAGCCCGGGGCGATTGCGTTTGCGCGGATGCCCTTCTTGCCGTATTCCTGAGCGATTGATTTTGCAAGTCCAATCATACCAGCCTTGGATGCGGAGTAGTTGCACTGAGCGGCGTTGCCGTGAACACCAACAACGGAACTCATATTGATGATGCTGCCCTTGCGCTGACGGAGCATTACAGGTACAACAGCGTGCGAGAAGTTGAAGGCGGATTTGAGATTGACGGTGAGCACTGCATCCCACTGAGCCTCAGTCATTTTGATGAGGAAGCCGTCTTTTGTGATGCCGGCGTTGTTTACGAGGATGTCGATAGAGCCAAACTCCTTTTGGATTTCCTCAACAACGGTGTGTGTCTGTTCAAAGTCGGCGGCGTTGGAGGCGTAGCCTTTGCATTTTACGCCGAGTGCTGCGATTTCAGCCTCGGTAGCCTTTGCGTTGTCGTCGATAACGAGGTCGGTGAAGGCGATGTTTGCGCCCTCGGAGGCAAATTTTAGGGCAAGAGCCTTGCCGATGCCACGTGCCGCACCGGTGATGAGTGCGACTTTTCCTTTCAATAATTCCATAATATTCTGTTATTTAACGTTAATTCTCGTTTACAGTATGTTCAATACTTGTTCTTTAATCTTTTCGAGTTCATCTTTCATTTTGACGACGATTTTTTGGATTTCGGCGTCATTTGCCTTTGAACCGAGTGTGTTGATTTCGCGACCCATCTCTTGGGCGATGAAACCGAGTTTTTTGCCTGTCGATTCGTCGGCGTCGATGTTCTCGATGAAATATTTGCAATGGTTGCGGAGGCGGACTTTCTCTTCCGTGATGTCGAGTTTTTCGATGTAGAATATCAATTCCTGTTCGAGCCTGTTGCTATCGACATCCACTGTGCCTTTCAGTTCCTCAAACCTTTGCAAAATTCTTTCCCTGATGATGCCAACACGTGCATCTGCGAGCGGTTCAACTTCGTCCAAGTAGCTGAGAATGAGTTTGACACGCTTGATGAAGTCAGCTTTGAGGTTTTGACCCTCTTGAATGCGAAATTCGTCGAGACCCTTGATTGCCTCCTCGACAGCCTCGCGAGTGAGAGCCCATTCGTCCTCGATTTCTTCCTCCTGATCCACCTTCTGAACGTCGGGAAATCTCAGCAAAGTGGTAAGTAGAAGGCTTCTGTCCATCTCCACGCCGAGTTTGCGCGAGATTTCGATGGTCTTGTTGAAATAAGCCTCCAAAAGTTGCTCGTTGATACGGAGGTTGTCGGCGGTTGCGTCGGTCGTGAGAGTAACTGAAACGTCCACCTTGCCGCGTTCAAGCCCGGCGGCAATCATCGACCTCACCTCCAAGTCCTTGCTGTTGAGGGCAATGGGCATCTTGGTATGAACGTCGAGCGTCTTGCTATTGAGCGAGCGTATTTCTACTTCAATGTTTTTTCCGTTGCGGCTTTTTGAAACCTTGCCGTAGCCGGTCATTGATTTCATCATAATTTTTTGTAGTTTTTTTTATATTGTTAATTACACACCCCACGTTTCGGGCGACTTTCTCCACGCCAGGAGCGCGTCGATTTGAGCCTCTTTCACATAGCCGGTTTCTTTGGCTAATGCGATGAGGGCGTTGTAGTTGCTGAGGGTGCGGAGAGTGCAGTTTGCGTCCTTGAAAGCCTGTTCGGCGATTGGAAAACCGTATGTAAAAATCGCAATCATCGACATAATCTCACAACCCTTTTCGCGGAGGGCGGAAACGGCTTTGAGGCTACTCATACCTGTGGAAACGAGGTCTTCGATTACCACAACCTTCTGACCCGCATGGCAAACGCCCTCCACTTGGTTTTCGAGGCCGTGACCCTTGCTCGCGCTCCTCACATATACGAAAGGAAGTCCGAGAAGGTCGGCTACAAGTGCTCCAATGGCAATTGCGCCTGTCGCAACACCGGCAATCAACTCAACGCCGGGGTATTCGCGGCGGATGATGTCGGCAAAACATTGTTTCAAAAAATTCCTCGCCTCGGGGTACGAGAGGGTCTTGCGGTTGTCGGTGTAGATAGGCGACTTCCATCCCGAAGCCCATGTAAAAGGCTTTTCGGGCTGAAGTTCAACCGCCTTGATGTCGAGAAGGTATTTGGCTACCTGACTTTCGATGTTTTCCATTAGTTTCGCGTTTTTATTTATGTGTAATTATTAGTCGCTACGCGAGAAATCGAGCAAATCTTTTACAAATCTTTCAAATCTCTCTATTTGAATAATTTAATTTGTAATGATTTGTATGATTTCTGTCCGTAAGGACACTGCCATAGCCATACAGACGGCAAAGATAAATAAAAACGTTATTCTTTACAAAAAAAATTGTGATTATCTGTAATATTGATTATCTTTGCAGCAAATATTATAATACCAAAAATGTTTGTAAGCGAAAGCAAGATAAGGATAAGATACGGCGACACTGACAAGATGGGGTATTGTTATTATGGCAACTACCCCGAATTTTACGAGGCGGCACGCAGCGACGCATTCAGGGAGAGCGGCTGCTCGTACCGTATGCTCGAGGAGCGCGGGTACATGATGCCCGTGGTGTCGTTGAGCATCAATTATAAGCGTCCTGCATTCTATGACGACCTCATTACTATAAAGGTGTTCGTCAAGGAAAAGCCGGGCGTTAAGATGAAATTTGAGTATGAAGCCTACAACGAAAAAGGCGAACTACTCAACTACGGCGACACGGTGCTGTGTTTCGTCAACATGGCGACGGGCAGGCCGTGCATGGCGCCGGATTTTTTTATGGAAGTAATAGGCAAATACTTTTAAAAATCAGTTAATTAAAAAAATGCCAAGAGAAAAGACACAGACACGTGTGCGCGAGCGAGTGAAGATAGACGAGCCGTTGCCGCGATACAAGGTGATAATGCACAACGACGATGTTACGACGATGGATTTTGTTGTGGAAGTATTGAGGACGGTGTTTTTCCGCACGAAGGAGGACGCCGAGGCTATTATGATGCAGATCCACAACGAAGGCAGCGGCGTGGTGGGCGTTTACGATTACGACATCGCCATCAGCAAGGTGTTTAAGGTGAAGCAAATGGCTGACGAACAGCACTTCCCGCTCAAACTCACCGTCGAGAAGGAATAGCCGCAGCCGGCTCTATGCATTATTTTTATTATTAACATCAACTACAATATCTATTATGCCGACAATGGTAAAACAGACAACACTCCTATCGCAAGTGATGGTAGAATCGCTCGCTAAGGCAGAAGAAGCGAGGTTTGAATTTCTCACGCCCGAACTTTTCTTCTACTACGGCGTACTCGAACAGAAAGTAGTTACCGACATTTGGGAGAGCAACAATATAGACGTCAAGAAATTCCGCCGCGAACTCAAAAAGTACATCGACACATTGGAGCGCGTGCCAAAGGACATCGAATATAAAGTGATGCCCTCGGTGCGTTTTGCGCAGATGACGGCGTCGGCACACGCATTGGCGGAAAAACTCAACAAGACCGAGATAGGACTTTTTGAGGCGATAATGGCTACGATATACATCCCGGAGCCAAACGTCATCAAAAAAATCCTCGACAAAATAGCCTCCATCGACACCGAAAAGTTGGCGGACGCGATGTTTGAGCCGTTGTTCAAGGAGGAAGCCATCAACGACAAACTCTTTGAACTCTACTCAAATTCCATCAAAAACGAGCGCAAGGAAAAGCGCAAAAAGCAGCGTCAGCAGCGCGAAAGCGGCAATGGCAACGTCAACGGCGGCAACATCGTGGCAGGCACATTGGAAGACATCATTTCGCAAATCATCTCGCACGCGGGCGGCAACAACGTCGGCATCGAGATTGGTGTTACACGCATACCGATTGACATAAGCGGACACCCGATGATGTCAGGCGGACAGGAGCAAGAGGGCGAGGGCGGCGAAGGTTCTCAAAAAGAGCCGCAAGAGCCTTGGATGCAATTGGTTACGAAAATCAACGGTACATATAAAAATCACAATCCGCTCATCGGACGCGAGGACGAACTCGCCCGCACCATCCACATCCTCTGCAAGAAGGAACGCCACAATGTTCTTTACATCGGCGAGCCGGGCGTGGGCAAGACGGCGATGATTTACGGACTTCTCGAAGCGTTTGACACCATCGAGCCATACGCACCAGCACATCTGCGCGAAGCCGAAGTTTATCAACTCGACCTCACCGACCTGATGGCGGGCGCCAATTACCGTGGCGAACTCGAAAACCGCATCAAGGCTATAATGGAAGGCGCATCCAAGCACAAGAGCGTCATCATATACATCGACGACCTCCACAATCTCGTGGGGCTTGGTTCGGGCAACGACAATACGGACGCCGCCTCGATGATGTTGCAATACATGGATTTGCCAAACATAAGATTCATTGGCACAACCACTTACAAGGCGTTCAACCAACAGATACTGGGACACAAGGCGTTGAGCCGGAGATTCCAGACCGTGGAGATTAAGGAACCTACTGTGGATCAGACGGTAGAAATCCTCGAATCCCTGCTGCCGTTGTACGAAAAATTCCACGGCGTCAAGTACCGCAACAAGAAAGACACGGCGCGTTATGCCGTGGAGATGAGCAACAAGTACATCACCAACCGTTATCAGCCCGAAAAATCCATCGATCTCCTCGACGAATCGGGCGCGTATCGTCAGGCTCATCCGATAATGAAGCCAGAAGGCGGCGCACAGGCTGAAAAACAATGGGTTGACAAGAAGGTAATTGGCGAAATGATTCAAAAAATCTGCAACCTCTCCAACATTCCCGACCGCGACGACGACGACGAAACCATGCGTCTTGGCAAACTCGCCGACAACATCAAGGCTAAGATTTTTGGACAAGATGAGGCTGTCAAGCAGATTTCGGAGGCGATATTGATGTCAAAGGCGGGACTTCTTGATATGCAGAAGCCCATCGCATCGTTCCTGTTCGTGGGACAGACTGGCGTCGGCAAGACCGAAATCGCCAAAGTTCTCGCCAAAGAACTCGGCGTGGAACTCGTGCGTTTTGATATGAGCGAATACACTGAAAAACATACGGTTGCAAAACTCATCGGTTCGCCTGCGGGTTATGTGGGTTACGATGACGGCGGACTCTTGACCGATGCCATCCGCAAAAGTCCCAACTGCGTTCTGCTCCTCGATGAGATTGAGAAGGCACATTCAGACATTTATAATATATTGCTCCAAATAATGGACTATGCGAGCCTTACCGACAACAAGGGTCAGAAGTCAGACTTCCGCCACGTAATCCTGATAATGACGAGCAACGCGGGCGCACAATACGCGCATCAGGCGACTGTAGGTTTCAATGGTGCGTCGGCGGGCAGCGCGATGCTCACGGCAGTGAAGAAAACCTTCAAGCCGGAGTTCATAAACCGTCTGTCAGCCACGGTGTTATTCAACGACATAAATGAGCAGATGGCGTCGCTGATTCTCCAAAAGAAACTCGGAGAACTCTCCGACCGCCTGAAAGCCAAAAACATAACCCTCAACCTCACCGAAGCGTCCATCAAGGAATTGCTTGACAAAGGATTTTCGCCGCAATACGGCGCACGTGAGATTGACCGTGTCCTAAATTCGTCCCTCACTCCCCTACTGATGCGCGAAATCCTTTTCGGCAAACTCAAAAAAGGCGGCGAGGCAATGGTAGATTTCGACGGCAAGGAGTTGACTGTGAGGAAGGGATAAATATTGGTTGTTCGCATACAAAAACATTGATGCTATGGAACAGATAACAGATAAAACAGGACTCGACCGCTTCCCATTGGGAACGCAGAGTTTTGAGAAGCTTAGGCTCAACAATGCCATATACGTTGATAAGACCGAATATGTATATAGTCTTACACATTCATCTGCGACATCGTATTTCCTCGCCCGTCCACGCAGGTTCGGTAAAAGTCTGATGTGCAACACGTTGCGTGCATACTTTGAGGGCAAGAAGGAATTGTTTGAGGGTCTCAAAATCTCGCAATGGGAGAATGATTGGGTCAAGTATCCGATTTTGTATCTTGATTTTGTAAGCGGCAACTATACAACGGGGTCGATGACGTTGATTGATAAAATCAATTACGCCTTAAAAATGTATGAGGACGAAAACGGCATACAATTCAACTTCGACTTCATCAAAGACAAATTGGACGTTCAAAAGGTAGATGATGAAATTGAGGTTCAAAGAGAAAGCCGTAAACTTTCTTTCCGCTTTGAATACGATTTGAAAGCCGTTTATAATAAGACCGGTCTCCGTACCGTAATCATCGTGGATGAATACGACAACCCGCTGATTAACAGTGTGAATTTGGATACAGACAAGGCAATTTACCGTGGATTTTTCTCGGTGTTGAAATCGGCTGACAAGTTCATACGATTTGCCTTTATGACGGGCGTCACAAAATTTGCAAAGACATCCGTTTTTTCGGGTGCCAACCAACCATACGACCTTTCTTTGGATGAGAATTATTCGGCAATCTGCGGCATCACGCACAAGGAGTTGATGGATTATTTCACCGACGACATCAAAAAGTTTGCCGACAAGGAGGGTGTGTCGTTTGACGAAATGCTCGCCGAACTCATCAAATGGTACGACAGTTACCTTTTCCACGAGCGCGGCACAAAGGTTTTCAACCCCGTGAGCCTTTTTAGCGCGTTCAAGGCGGGCGACTTGCAGAATTATTGGTTTCAGACTGGCACGCCAACCGTGCTGATGAAACGTATTCACAATTCCACTTTCGACATCAGGACTCTCAAACGTGATGTGGCATATAGCAAGGACGAACTCAAAGACTACAAGGACGACGAGTTCAAGACCGACCTCGTGCCACTTTTGTATTATACAGGCTATCTCACCATCAAGGAATATGACAAACAATTCCGTTCCTACACGCTCGGCTTCCCAAATCACGAAGTGGAATTGAGTTTCTTCCTGTCGCTTGCCAAGGAGTTTTATAGTTCGGCGCAAAAGCCAAACGGATTGGATTACAGTGAGTTTAAGGAAGATTTTCGTCACGCTGACATTGAGAGCGTTATCGAAAGGCTCAAAGCCCTATTCTGCACCCTGCCATACGCCAACGACAACTCCGCGAAATTGGTGAAACGCGATTTTCAGAATGTTATCTACTTGTTGTTCACGATATTAGGCGAGTTCATCATTTCCGAGCCACACTTCTCCAAAGGTCGCGCCGACAGCATACTCATCAACAATGATTATGTCTATATCTTTGAGTTCAAGGT
>DGIK01000034.1 GCA_002393195.1 Bacteroidales bacterium UBA3824
TCCGCCGATGCCCCGGCGGTCGGCGTCTATGGTCTCTACGTCGCGGGTGTTTTTGCGGTAGATGAAGATAGGTTGCTTGGCTCCCGCAAAAAGCATCTCCCATTGGTGGTCGTCGGCTTCCACGCGCTTAAAACGGCATATTGCGATGTCCATGCCGTCGTTGTTTTCAGAAACGTTCTGTTTGAGCGCGGTCTGGATTTTTTCGTGCATCGTCTTGAGGATTACAGACGGCGTGTACATCTTGTTTTCGTTGATGAGTTCGCCGAGTAGCCTGATGCCAATCATGCTCATGAACGCGCCCGGTACGCCGTGTCCCGTGCAATCGCCGATGGCTGCAAATGTATATTCAGGTGTGATTGACATCCAATAAAAATCGCCCGAAACAATGTCTTTGGGTCTGTAAACTATGAAATTGTCGAAGAACGCCGACATTTGGTCTTCGCCGGGCAGCATTGCCTCCTGTATGGTCTGTGCGTATTTGATGCTGTCGGTGATGTAGTTGGTCTTGATGGTGATTTGACGGTTGCGGAGTTCGAGCTCCTGGAATGCGTCGGTGAGTTTTTGCGCCTGTTCTTCGAGACGTTTGTGCTGCTGCGATAGCACCTCGTTTTGCTCCTTGATGCCAGCCTGCTGCACTTCCATCTGCGCTGTGATGAGCGAGAGCATCTCCGCCTGCATACTGAGTTCGCGCTGATGGTCGGAGATGTTGGTGATATTGCCGTAGATGGCGTCGTCGTTGTTTTTGTATTTGATTTTTGATAGTGTGATGTTGAGCGAAATCTTCTTCTCTCCATAACCCATCTCTACCTCGTAAGTGCCTATCAAATCGCGTTTTAGACATTTTTCAATGGCGGCTGTGGCAGCTGGACTGCTCACGAGCATTTCCACAATTTGTTCGGGGGATTTGTCGGTGTCGTAGTCTTTATTGTTGATGTTGGTCCAATATGGTTTGCCGTCGCTGTTGATGATGAATTTTGGCATGTTGGCAGATGTGGCGATGTCAACGAATACTGCGTTGTCGTGGATTTTGTTTTTGAGAGCTTCGTTTTCTTCTAAGAGCTTGTTGTGGTCTTCTATCAGCTTGAATGTCATCAGCGATGCCACAATCGTGATTATCGCTATTATTATACCTATGACGATTACAAACGTGGAGTCCTTCGATAGCATAAATATTGCAATTCCTACCACCGCAGGGAGTAGCAGTGGTAGGTATGTTTTGCTTTGTTCGCTATTGAAGATATTGATGTTCATAATCGTTGTTCAGTTAATTCACGCAAGATACAATTTTCTTTTGTATCCACCAAATTTTGAGACGTTTTTTTTATATTTTTTTTAGCGGGCGAGCCGCCCGCGTTCCATTACCGTTTCCAGGGCTGCAAAATTGTGGAGTTGGGCGAGCCGCTGTATTTTTGGGTTGGCGGATTGAGTAGGATAGGGTAGCGGCTCTTGGTCATCACATATACCGCCACCGAATCCATCCACGCAAACGCCGATTCGGGTCTTGGGTGCGCGCCGTCGGGGAATCGCTTGTAAGTCAAGTCTTTGGATGGAAAATAACGGCGGCTGCCCACATTGTCCAAAATCATCTCGTTGATGCCGGTGTCGGGCTTCCAGTTTGGCGGGCCAATCCATATAAACGGGATTGTGTCTATCTGTTCCAAGATATGCTTTACGTATGGTGTGCGCTTTTCGATGATGTTGCTTACAAACAGTTCGTTGGCACCTAGGATTAGCATTATGTAGGTTGGCTTTTCCTTTTCGATAAAATATTTGAGAGTGTCGGTGGTGCCGTACCATTCGGTCTGCGAACTGTACCAAATCACCGACGCCATCTCGTGTCCATTTTCCTTGCAGTAGTCGCGGAGACGCCAGCGGAATTGTTCGAGCATAGAGTCGCCAATCAATAATATTTTTTGCGACGAGGAGTCGATGCCTGTGCGCGGCTTGTATTCGGATGTATATACCGAATCTATTGTTACTGGGATGCTGTCGCCCATTAAGAACATATAAATGTCTGACTTCTTGACAGGTTCGCCGCCAATGTTGATTGTTGGCTTTGTAAACGAGTACACCGCCAGTAGCACCGTCGCCGCCAATACTATTATAATAGTGTGATATGAATATTTCATTTATTTGTTGATTTGTTGATTTGATGATTTTTGATTTGTTGATTTCTCATTTCTCATTCCTCATTCCTCATTCCTCGTGGGACTGTTCGCAGGTCTGGCAGTGACAACCGACTACCTCGCCATCGCCGCCATCCCCTGTTTCGCGGCATTTTTCCTCTTGCGGAAACGCTGGAAGGACCTGCTCGGCTATGCGGCAGGCGGCCTCCTCCCCGCCGCCATCTACTGCTTCTACCACTGGCGGTGCTTCGGCAACCCCTTCCTGCCCGCGACCTTCTTCAACAACCCCGCCTTTTTGGACACCGCAGCCGCCGGCGGCATCGTCGCCGGCTTCAAGACCAACGTGCTGGCGCAGCTCCTGCTCGGGATGACCCACGGATTATTCTGGTGCGCACCGCTTTGCGTCTTCGCCATCCCAGGTTTCCGCGCACTCTGGAGACGCGGCGGCGAATACCGCGCACTCGCCCTCCTGGCTACAGGATGGTTCCTCCTCAGCCTCGCCCTCAACGCCACCTTCAACGGCTGGCACGGCGGCAGCGGCGTCGG